>NZ_JAPZSS010000265.1:0-1294 GCF_027532015.1 Microcystis sp. LE19-131.1A
CTTAATTAATTTATTCAGAGATGAATCGTCTGATTAAATCTTCCCGTGAAGACTCTAACAAAAGGCGACTAGACTCCATCGGTGATAACTTGAGCAACTCATCAACAACTTTTATTAAAGACTCATCCAATTCTCCAAACCTCACTTGCATTAAATTTTCAATAATTTGTCGTTGTCCTTGTTGAAGTCCTTGTTGAAGTCCTTCCAGTTTAGTCGCCTCTTTCCACTCTAAATAAGATTGAGATAAAGCCATAAATACCTCCCTATCTTCTGATTCTAAAAGATTGTTAATTTCAACACTCACGCGCCAACTGATCAATAATTCCATGACATTTTGACGGAAGGAATCGCCGGAAGGCAACTCAAGCAACTCTCTCACCGCTTGGCTTTGGGTTTTCCCCCGTCCCAACAATCTTAACAGTAAAGTGTGCGGGGTAATAGGTAACTGATTAATCGCTACAATTGCCGTTCGGTGAGAAGGAGATAAAAAGTAAATCCCTTCTGTCCAGTTTTCCAGTTCTAATTTAGCATTAAAACTCTCTAGGATGTGTAAACTAATAGAGGTAGCCAAAATCCATAATCTAGGTAATTCATCCTCATTTAACTCAGTTTTTTCCCGTTTCCCTTTCCGTTGAAGTTCAGCGAAAATCGAAAACAATTTTAAGATACAGTTGCGAATTTCCGTTCGATTGGGAGCATGGCGAAAAGGCTCAAGCAAAGTGCTTGTGGTCACCATTTGCCCTAAAAGACCCAAAGATTGAGCATTTTCCCGCATATTAGAGTCAGGAGAGAAGAAAACATCCACCTGACGGGTTTCATCCGCCACTTCCTTGCTAACTTCCACCCTTCCCAAAGGAGAAAGAAATTCTTCTAGGTATTGTTTGGCAAATTGGTCGTGAGGTTGTCGAGTCATATCTTCAATCTTAGATCAGAAAAGACCGAACCGCACCCGAACCATTTCATAACCTCAGCTTATCAATGGTATAAGTAACAATAGTTTCAAACCCCTTTACAAACCGTTACAAACTCCTTAAGATAGAGACATCATCAATCAATCGTACCTCGATAACTTAATAGGAATCATAAACCAATGACCACCACCTTACAACAGCGCGAGAGTGCTTCCCTGTGGGAGCAGTTCTGCCAGTGGATTACCAGCACCAACAACCGTCTTTATGTCGGCTGGTTCGGTGTGATCATGATCCCCACCCTGCTCACCGCCACCACCTGCTTCATCATCGCCTTTATCGCCGCTCCTCCCGTAGATATCGACGGTATTCGCGAGCCTGTAGCT
>NZ_JAPZSS010000301.1:0-2204 GCF_027532015.1 Microcystis sp. LE19-131.1A
CCATCGAATAGGTAAAGGTTCTGTGCATTTGGCTAAATAGATTTGTTTGTCTTTAAATTTAAAAGCAGATTTGGTAAATTCGGCACTTCCTCCTTGATGTTTTTTCTTAAAGTTAGGATACTTAGTACGACCAGCAAAGAAATTAGTGAAAGCTGTTTGTAGGTGTCTTAACCCTTGTTGTAAAGGTACACAGCTTACTTCATTGAGAAAGTCTAATTCTTCTTGCTTTTTCCAATCAGTTAGCATTGAAGAAGTTTCAGTATATCCTACTCTTTCTTGTCTTTCGTACCATGCTTGTGTTCTGACATGGAGAGCTTTATTGTAAACTAATCTTACACAGCCCAATGTGCGCCGCAATAGCGACTCTTGTGTTGGTGTGGGGTAAAATCGAAACGAATAGGCTTTCTCCATATCTCACATTCTAGCATATATCGTGTAAATGCGCTAGTATTTAACAGTAAAGCCAACCTAGAACGGCGGGGTTTCAGACGCAAATTTTCGATGATCGAGAATGGCTTTAGCTTGAATTAAAGCCGATCGCACTTGTTCAAAACCTGTGCCACCATAGCTATTACGGGCCGCTACCACCTGACGAGGAGCGATCGCGTCGTAGATATCGGCCTCAAAAGCCGGATGTAATTCTTGCCATTCCGTCAGGGTTAAATCTTTCAATAACTTACCCGCTGCCAAACTGCTTTTAACGACTTTCCCGACTAAATTATAAGCTTCTCGGAAGGGAATTCCCTTACTGGCTAAATAATCCGCCACATCCGTCGCATTAGAAAAATCTTCCGCCACCGCGTTAGCTAATCGGTCAGTTTTAAATTGAATCCCGGTGGCTAAAAGTACCGTCATCGCTTGCAAACAAATCCGCACGGTTTTAACGCCATCAAATAACGCCTCCTTGTCCTCCTGCAAGTCTTTGTTATATGCTAGGGGTAAACCCTTCATTAAGGTCAATAACGCCTGTAAATGCCCAAAAACCCGCCCTGTTTTGCCGCGCACTAATTCGGGAACATCGGGGTTTTTTTTCTGGGGCATAATGCTAGATCCCGTGGCACAACTATCGGTGAGAGTGATAAAACTAAATTCTTGGGAAGACCAGAGAATCATTTCTTCGCTCAAACGGCTCAGGTGGACCATAATCAGACTAGCGGCCGTCATAAATTCAATGGCAAAATCTCGATCGCTGACTCCATCGAGACTATTGTTATACACCTGCTCAAAATCGAGTAAATTGGCACTGTAATGACGATCAATCGGAAAAGTCGTCCCTGCTAAAGCGCCACATCCTAGAGGCGAAATATTAGTCCTGGCGCGAATTTGCCCTAATCTTTGGTGATCCCGTTCGGCCATTTGAAAATAAGCGAGGAGATGATGGGCTAAACTAATCGGTTGAGCGCGCTGTAGGTGGGTGTAACCGGGGATCAGGGTTTCCAGATGGTTTTCAGCGTGATTGACTAAAGCTTGCTGAAAATTGCGAATTTCTTGCCTAATATCATCAATTTGTTGTCTAAGATACAGACGTATATCCGTTCCTACCTGATCATTCCGCGAACGGGCCGTGTGCAGTTTTTTGCCCACATCTCCCACAATCTCGGTTAAACGACGTTCCACGGCAAAATGCACGTCCTCTTGATCGATGCCGGGGTTAAAGTTGCCGGTGCGGTATTCTTGACGAATTTGTTCCAATCCAGAGACGAGACTATCTGCTTCTTCGGAGCTGATAATACCCGTATAGGCGAGCATTTTAGCGTGAGCTATCGATCCGGTGAGATCATACTCGATTAATTCGATATCAAAGCCAATACTGGCGTTAAATTCTACGATCGTAGGATGGAGACTACCTTCAAAGCGATCGCTCCAAGTTTTCTTTGCTGTCACTGTTTTCGTTAGATGATTGTGGATAAAGTTAACCAAAATATGCTGGACAATTTTGGGGAATAATCCGGTGCTGATAGCATTACCGCTTCAGGTTAGAAAAATCTCCAACCCTACAAACATAAGAATAGCAAGAATTGCTCGCTCTGGCTGAATGCCCATAGGCGAAAAGCTAATAAGAAGTAGTGCGAAACGTTTAGGCATGAAATAGGGAGCCAAATGCCCGAAATAACCGCCTAGTAAGGTCTTCAGTCCCCCGACTGAATCTAAGAGGTCAACCCAGACCAACCTTATAACTGTTTATATGTCCCGACGTTTAGTAT
>NZ_JAPZSS010000189.1:0-1840 GCF_027532015.1 Microcystis sp. LE19-131.1A
TAGCCATGTTTTTGCTGGTTTTCTGCCCCGAAACAAGCTATAATGGTCTAAAGGTCAAATTTGAAAATTTTTGCCTCAAACCCTATCTGCGTAAGAACTTCAGGATTTTGTGTCCAGTAGTTCATTAGTATTTTATTGCTTTAACTCAGGCTCTGTAAGACTTTTAGCCATAGCTAGTATGTTTATACGGGGGAAGTCCAGTTATACGAACAAGCTGAACCTTGGTGGGAGCAATGTTTAGAAGTAACTCGCCGCCGATTGGGAGAAGAACATCCTGATGTGGCAGATTCCCTCAACAATTTAGCCTTATTGTACAAATCCCAAGGAAGATACGAAGATGCTGAACTCCTGACTGACGGACACATTTTTCAATACAAAGACAAGTACTGTTATGTGAAAGCCTCAAACTCCTGAATAAAAGAAAAGGTAATTTTGCCATAATAATCCTGACGAGCTTTGCGAGAAGCAAAACAGGGAAAAGGGTCAACAGAAAATAAGTGGTCAAGTCGCAAGAAGGGACGCGCCTTATGAACAACTCCCGCCAGCCAACGTAAACCAATTTTCCAATAACTCAAACCACGCCGAAAATGAGCATCAACCTGACGGCGAGAGCCAGATTGTTGAACCGCCATGCCAGTTAAAGTAGCAAAGAGAATAGAAATGGCAACAATGAGATAGAGACGTTCTCAACAAGCAGCAGAGCGAACACGAGAATGTTCCCAGTCAAAAACGCCCGATTTACTGTCGAGAAAGAGATGTTCAATGGGAAAACGAAGACCATACTGCCAGAAGGTGTCAAGGGTAGGAGGTTCATGGCTCAGAATTGCCCAATTATCCTTAACCCCTGGAACGGAGGCTAAAGCAAGATGAGCAGTGATTCTAGCCTCCTGCCAGACTTGAACGTTGCGATAAAAGCAGGCTTGCCGTTTGGGAGGATAGAGTTCTCTGACCTCATAGCCAAAACCCCGACGGCGAACACCGTAAATGAGGGTATCGCAAGGTAAGCGAAGACACCAATGCCAAGTATTTTTCCTGAGCCATTGAATTAATTGCTGATTGGCAAAGCCTCGGTCGGCTAACAGCATGACATTCTCAAAGCCCTGAAGATAGCCTTTGGCTCTGTCCAACAAGGGTTCGTATTTCTCAAAAGCTAGGCTGGCACTACCATGTTCTAATCCCATCCACATCAAGGGGACGGCTCTCCCCCCGCAGACCACCGCTAGATAGACAAAGCAGTATTGATTCCACAACAGAGTGGTATCTATTGCTAGATACAGTCTTTCCCCCTTCTCCTTCCAAGTCTCGATGGCTTTCAATATTAAGGGGATGTATATCTTTTCCACCGCTACTCTTCCATTCTGGCAAAAGCGATTCCACCGTCTCTGATAACTATTGGCTTGTTCGGCTCTGCTTTGTACAAAGGGTTCCCATCTGGCTTGATTGAGACTTTGACTACTGAGTAGGGCTGTCACCATCCAACTGAGGACGGTTAAATGTCTTTTATCCACAAATCGGCTTCCTTGTTCTAGATAGGAATAAACTTGGGAGAAGATTCTGTTCTCGGTTTTCATCTTGTAGGGATTCTTGCTTTTTCCCTATCTACCCATAGCTTTTTCTTTTTGGCAACCCTTGTCTTGTCAGGTTTTGACCCACTTGTGTCCGTCAGTCAGGACCGAGTTGACTATGCTATAGCAATGGGAACTAATAACCAATTAAAGTTACGAGCCTCAGATATAATTGAGAAATCTAAGAGAGATTATGAACAGAGACTTGAACCTGTAGTTGAATTAATGGAGACGCTTTTTGCGAAAGAAGAAGACTTAGAATTGGTCAGAAAATT
>NZ_JAPZSS010000150.1:0-1565 GCF_027532015.1 Microcystis sp. LE19-131.1A
ATCGATCTGCCGACAGAAAAAATTGCTGATTTCTGCCAACGCTGGCAAGTGATGGAATTTGCCCTTTTCGGCTCTGTCCTGCGCGATGACTTTCGCCCCGACAGCGATATTGATATTATGGTGCAGTTTCACCCAGAGGCACACCCCACCTTCAGCAGCCTCGATCAGATGGAAGCAGAATTAAAAACTATGTTTGACCGAGACATTGATCTGATTACCCGCCAAGGTATTGAAACTAGCCGTAACTATTTACGTCGCCACGAAATTCTTTCCTCTGCCCAGGTGATTTATGCAACGGGATCTTCAATTCCTGCTTGATATACTGCAATCCGCAGAACTGATCATAACCTACACGGCTCAATGCTCAAAAGCTGAGTTCGTTGCCAATGTGCAGCTTCAAGATTCAGTCATTCGACGGCTATTGGTGATTGCCGAAGCAGCCAGACGAGTTTCCGAAACAACCCGCCAGACCTTTCCCAACATTGCTTGGCAAGAAATCAATGGAATGAGAAATCGGTTAGTACATGAATATGATGATGTCAACCTCAATATTGTATGGGATGTGGTTCAGGCTGAAATCCCGTCACTGATTGAAGACTTGCAGTTACAGATTCCACCTGAACCCTGAGAATAGTGCGATCGCTATCAGGGAGAATTTTCCACTTAATTCAAACTCGATTGGCAACCTGTCACCGAGCAAACCCGACGATGTTGGAATGATTCTGATAGCTGACGGCTAATAGCTAAGGGTTATCAATGCTAGGATAAAGGCTTGAGTAGAGAACGATCGAGCCAAAGCCATGTCATCGACAGAAGTAAAAACCCCACCCCCAGACAGTCCTGAATTCCTCGATGAGTTACCCGGAGAAGTGGAAATGTCCTTATTTGACCACTTGGAGGAGTTGCGGCGCCGGATTTTTTATAGTTTAATTGCCGTGGCTGTGGGTGCGGTGGGATGTTTTATCTTCGTTAAACCCCTAGTGCAAGTGCTGGAAGTTCCCGCCCAAGGGGTAAAATTTTTGCAGTTGGCCCCAGGAGAATTTTTTTTCGTCTCCCTAAAAGTAGCTGGATATAGCGGCATACTGGTGGCTAGTCCGGTCATTCTCCTGCAAATTATCCTCTTTGTGCTGCCGGGGTTAACCCGTCGCGAACGGCGTTTAATTGTCCCGGTAGTGTTAGGTTCGAGTGTTTTATTTTTTGCTGGTTTATTTTTTGCCTATATTGCCCTGATTCCCGCCGCTTTAAACTTTTTTGTCAGTTATGGGGCGGAAGTGGTTGAACAAGCTTGGTCGATCGAGCGCTATTTTGAATTTGTCTTACTTTTGCTGTTTAGTACCGGCCCGGCATCGCCTTTCAAATTCCCGTTATTCAATTGATTTTGAGCTTTTTGGGCATTATTTCCTCGCAAACGATGTTATCGGGGTGGCGTTTCGTGGTTTTGGGGGCGGTGATTTTAGGCGCGATTTTAACCCCTTCCACAGATCCTCTCACCCAATCCCTGTTAGCAGGGGCGGTCTTGGGTCTATACTTTGGGGGCATTGGGGTGGTGAAATTAACGGGACGTT
>NZ_JAPZSS010000279.1:0-2792 GCF_027532015.1 Microcystis sp. LE19-131.1A
CTCCAAGCAGTGTCATAACTGATCCCTTTTTTCTTAGCATAATCTGATAGTTTTATATGAACTGCAACGTAAACTTGTACTAACCATATTAGCAGTTGTTTGCAGTCATTTGCATATATTTTTTACAAAACTTTACAATACTAAATCCGTTGAGTATATGCTACCTATCAGGATAGGCAATAGGCACTCTTGCAATAGGCAGCTTTATTCTCCCCACTTCCCCACACCCCACACCCCACACCCCACTTCCCCACACCCTACACCCTACACATAATTACTGAGGAACCATTGGGTATTAAAAGCTCGATCGCAGGATATTTCTAGTAATCTTATGCCTGATTCCGGTAAAACTGCGATTTTTTGCTGAAAATCAGTCCAATCACTGATTAAATGGTAATCAATACCGTAGGTGTGACAGAGTTGGCAAAAGTCAATATTTTGGGGAGTGGCAAAAAATTCTTCAAAGGGGGGGTCAAATTTGGCGATCGGCAACATCTGGAAAATGCCTCCCCCCTTGTTATTGATTAAAATTATGGTCAAGGAGCCAACAAAATATTTTTTGATTAAAAAACCATTTGTGTCGTGTAATAGGGCTAAATCTCCCGTTAATAGCAGACTAGGGACATTTTTATAAGCTATTCCTATAGCAGTGGAGAGGTTGCCGTCGATGCCATTGGCCCCGCGATTAAAATAGGGACGAATTTGGCGATCGCTAGGCGGGTTAAAAAATTCGGCATAGCGAACAGGCATACTATTAGAGATAAAGATCGGGGTGCGGGGGGGGAGGTATTGGGAGAGCAGCCAGGAGATTTTTCCTTCAATCAGTTTAGTTTCTGCTGCCAAAAGGCGATCGATTTTAAATCTAGCTTGCTGGTCGAATTTTTGCCATAATTCTCGATATTCTCGGTTATTATCGGGTTTTTCTGGGAATAGATGCCCTAATTGCTCGATATTTCCCCTGAGATGTCCGGTTTTTCCCTGTAGAGGATCGTAATTATCGGGATGGGGATCGATAATCCAGCGCGGACAGTCGATTTCTTCTAACCATGTCCGTAATTCTTTGCTGGTGGGTAATTCCCCAATTTGCAGGACAACATCGGGGGTTAATTGGGTTTTAATGGCAGCATTCCGCAATAATAAATCATAGGTAGTGATCAGATGGGGATTTAACCCTGCATAGTTTCGCAGAGGAGATAAAGCTTCCGCTAAGACGGGATATTGTTGCGATCGGGCTAAATTAGCGATCGCCTGACAGTAACTTTCGGGGTTTTGCGGGGAAGCTAATCCCGCGATGATAATTCCTTGGGGGGGTAAAGAAGGAATTTCGAGAATTGAGTGGTTAATGGGGATATTTTGCCGAGATATATGGCTAAAAAAAGCCTCTTGGTCAAAATTAGCCTCTAAATTGTTAATTTCTAGATCGGGAGTTGGTGCGAGGGGATCCCGAAATGGTAAGTTCAGATGCACCACTCCGGGGACAGGATCGAGACAGCGCAACCACCCATGGATGATAGTTTGACGGAGATAGCGTAAACGCTCGATATTGGCACTAGGACAGCTAATTTCCGCTTGCCAGTTGGGATAATTACCGTAGAGTTTGACTTGATCGATAGTCTGACCGGCGTGAGCATGACGCAATTCTGGGGGGCGATCGGCGGTTAGAATTAATAAAGGGACATGACTTTCTTTTGCTTCAATGACTGCGGGATAAAAATTAGCCGTGGCGGTCCCGGAAGTGCAGACTAGAACCACCGGTTGATATAATTGTTTGGCTAATCCCAGGGCAAAAAAAGCGGCCGAGCGCTCGTCTAAGATGGGAATAGCTTCAATCTGGGGATGTCTTGCCAAGGCTATCGTTAAAGGAGTTGATCGCGATCCGGGAGAAACCACCCCTATCTTCAATCCCAAACGGGCCAATGTTTCGACTAAAATAGAACCCCAAAGTGTATTAAGATTGCGAAAATCGATCGACATTTATCAGTTCAGTGCAAAGGTTAGGGGACAATCAGTTAAAGAGTCTATTAATAAATTTAACATTGGCCGGAACTGGCCAAGAATAAGTTATTCCTGAGTCAGGGATCCGGGTTAACTTCGCCAATTCAAAAATGAAACGCATCAACCTCAAGAGTTGACAAAGAAAGGCTCATCAGGTACTGTCTGATCATTAACAAACACAAATCAGACCCAAAAATGAGCCGAAAACATCTTAACATAGAACAAAGAAACTTGCTCTACCAACTTAGTCAGGAGGGGAATTTATCTCAACGGCAAATGGCCGTCTGGCTCGGATGTTATCAAAGCACGATATCACGAGAATTAAGAAGGAATCAAAGTTCCCTAGGCTGCTATCTACCTGACACCGCACAAGCTGAAAGCGAGACGCGCCGAAAAAATGCCAAACAACCCTTTAAAAATATCAGCGAGTCAGCCTTAGAGTTGGTAAAAGAAGGATTGAAAAATTATCATAGTCTCGAACAAATAGCAGGTCGTCTGAAAAAAGCTGGTCAAGAATCGCTAAGTCATGAAACTATCTATCAAATGATCTATCAAAACTACCCTTGACTGTGGAAAGTATCAAGAGTGCCTACGTCAAGGACGAGGAAAAAGAAAGAGTCGAAATGGAGCAAAAAGTAAGCGTGGAGGGATGACCTGGCGTGTAGATATCAGCGAGCGACCAGCAATTGCTGACCAGAAAACTGAAATCGGTCATTGGGAAAGTGACACAATGATTGGAGGCAATCATCTAGGAGTTCTTGTTACATATATGGACAAAGCCTCGAAATTTTTAGTAG
>NZ_JAPZSS010000009.1:0-3335 GCF_027532015.1 Microcystis sp. LE19-131.1A
AAAGGGTTCAAATAAACAGGGATTAATCGCCATTTTTCCCAGTAATCCTAGCAGTTCTCTCGGATTATTATCGAGAATCTGGGGTGAAAACCAGACATCGATTTCTCGTACTTCTCCTCGTACAACCCGTGCCGATTTTACTTCTCCCAGAGAAGATAATAATTCTTCGAGATAATCTTTAGCAAACTGGTCATGAATAAATCTAGTCATAGGTTTATCTAACGTGATTTAATAATTTATCTCGCAATTGCTTAATCCGATCACGATATTTAGCCGCTGCCTCGAATTCTAGATTTTTCGCCGCTTCTTTCATTTGCGCTTCTAGTTGTTGAATTAATTCGGGAATTTGTTCTAAAGAAAGTTCTTCTATATTCTCATAAACCTGCTCTAATTGTTGGGAATTGAGACGACGGGAAATATCCAGAAAAGCCAAAATTGAATTACTCGACCTTTTAACAATCGGTTGCGGAATAATCCCATGTTTCTGGTTATATTCCTCTTGAATAGCTCGCCGTCTCTTGGTTTCTTCGATCGCATTAATCATACTATTAGTGAGATTATCTCCGTAAAGAATTGCCTGACCGCGAATATGACGAGCAGCCCGGCCAATAGTTTGAATTAAAGAGCGGGTAGCCCTTAAAAATCCTTCCTTATCTGCGTCTAAAATCGCTACTAGAGACACTTCCGGCAGGTCTAACCCCTCGCGAAGCAAATTCACCCCGATCAGCACGTCAAAGACCCCTTCTCGCAGGTCTTGGATAATTTCAATCCGTTGAATTGATTGAATTTCTGAATGTAGATATCTAACTTTAATTCCCCTTTCTTGCAAGTATTCGGTTAAATCTTCGGCCATGCGTTTGGTTAAAGTGGTAATCAAAACCCGTTCATTTAACCGCACTCGCTCCTTAATTTCCCCTAATAAATCATCCACTTGTCCCTCGGTTGGTCGCACAAAAATCTCTGGGTCTAAAACTCCCGTCGGTCGGATAATTTGTTCAACAATGTGATTTTCTGACTGTTCTAATTCCCAATCTCCCGGAGTGGCCGAAACAAAAATACATTGATTAACTTTCTGCCAAAATTCTTCCGACTTCAAAGGACGATTATCCGCAGCACTGGGTAAACGAAACCCGTGATCGATCAAAACTTTTTTTCGTGATTGATCGCCATTATACATTCCGCGAATCTGCGGCACACTGACATGAGATTCATCCACAACTAATAACCAATTTTGAGGAAAATAATCCACCAAACATTCCGGCGGTTCCCCCGCTAACCTACCCGCTAAATGCCGCGAATAATTTTCTACTCCGTTACAATAACCCACTTCCTGCAACATTTCTAAATCATAACGAGTCCGTTGATCCAAGCGTTGCGCTTCCAGTAATTTGCCCGCTTTTTCTAACTCCAATAAACGGTTATCTAACTCGGTTTTAATATCCCGACAGGCTACCTCTAAACGTTCCTCCGGGGTAACAAAGTGACGGGCCGGATAAATACTAATTCGCTCTAATTTTTGCAAAACTTCCCCCGTCAGGGGATCGAGATAACGAATACTTTCAATCTCATCGCCAAAAAAATCAATTTTAATAACCCGATCCTCGTAAGCGGGAACAATTTCCAAAATATCGCCCTTGAGACGAAAACGGCCGCGAGTTAACTCCAAATCATTGCGATTGTACTGCACTGACACCAAGGCCCGTAATAATTGCCTTTGGTCGAACTCTTGACCAACTGTTAAGGAAATCGCCGCTTTCAGGTATTCCGCCGGCATTCCCAAACCATAAATACAACTAATGGAAGCGACGACGATCACATCCCTGCGTTCAAACAGCGAGCGCGTGGCTGAATGGCGCAGCATATCGATCTCATCATTAATTGAAGAACTCTTTTCGATGTAGGTATCGCTGACAGGAATATAAGCCTCCGGTTGATAGTAGTCGTAATAGCTGATAAAGTATTCCACGGCGTTATTGGGGAAAAATTGCCGCAATTCGTTACATAATTGGGCAGCCAAGGTCTTATTATGGGCTAGGACAAGGGTAGGCCTGCCGATTTTCTCGATCACAGCGGCAATGGTGAAGGTTTTGCCGGTGCCAGTTGCCCCCAAGAGGGTTTGGAAACGATGCTGGTTTTGCAGGGAATCTACTAATTTATCGATCGCTGCCGGTTGATCCCCGGTGGGTTGAAAGGGTGCTTGTAGTTGAAAAGCGGTCATTAGCGGCTAGGTGTAGAGAACAGGCAAAATAAATTATCAATCAAATTACCAACACTGATAGGGTTTTGGGGAAAGAAAGATGTATCTTAATATTAGAGAGGATTTTAAAAAAAGATTAAAAGTCTTCGAGAATACCCTAAACTTAAATCTTATCGTTTCTCCGAAGCTATTAACGGAAAGGAGTATCAGGTTATGACGGTGGAAAATCTAGAAACGAACGGGACTCAAACCCCAGCAACTACAGAAGAAAAGACCAGCACACGCGGTAAAGCTACTACGGCTAAAACCGCCAAAGATAAAGAAGTGGTCGCCCTTTCGGTGAAAAACAACGCTGAATCGGCTTCCAAAGCCTTAAAATTCTATCAACCCGAACATCGCTTACCCGAAAATCGTCCTGTTGGTACTAGCCATCTTCACTTCACGGAAGATGAAATGTTACCCGGCGGCCGTCCCGTAGAAGTTAGCCATCTGAAAGTGGTTAGTACCTATTCTTCCGTAGGTGGATTGCGTCCTGTCGGCTCTAGTGGTATGGAAGTTAGCAGCACTCTAGCGATTTCTGGCAATCGTCCGATTGCTCTCAGTCATCTGCACATTAGCGAAACTTATACAGTCATGGGTAATCGTCCCGTTGCTTCCAATGAAATCGATGATCCCGAAACTTTAATGGGATTTTTGGATTAATTGTTTTGTTGATCAAGATAGATTTTTTCCCTGTCCCGGACGGGGAATTTATTTTTTTTAGCTCACCGTTTTTAATCCCGATGCTGTTTAAGCAAAAATTGTTCTTAATTGTCTCCTTTCTAATAGTGGTTTTTTGCGGTTTCGGATTATTAAATCTTACCTACGATGCTTCAGTTTTAGCACCGCAGCAATATTACCAGATTCGATCGCTTCATACTTTACAATACCAGAAAGTCTTAGAGAATGAACTGGGGCGAGCCGGATATCTACTGTTGTTAATGATAGTTGGAACCTTGCAAATACTAAAGCAAGCTAAGTTAGAGATATTAGCAGAAGCACTACCAATACCAATCCTGTTTGAGAGTCGGAGAAAAAAACTAAAAAGATTTTTAAAGCTGGAAATTCTGAATATTGAAAAAATCTGGTTTCTCTGCCT
>NZ_JAPZSS010000276.1:0-1765 GCF_027532015.1 Microcystis sp. LE19-131.1A
TAGGAATCGGTTTTACTGAGGGAATATAAACCCAGTCAGGTGCTTTGACAACTGTTTGAGTTTTAACGGTAGCACACAAGCCAAAATTAGAAGCAATTAGCATCGATTCTAGAATTAGTCCTGCTAATTCTAGGGATTCGCATAAAGCTGCTGCTAAGAGAGGTTGCAGGTTATTGTCCACAGGTTCGTCAGGTAGAACAAAATCATCTGGCAGTTTTTCCCAGGTGATTATCGTTGATTTTGTCGGTAAATCAATAGCAGATGGTGTCATTGTCGTAAACAGTCCTTCCTAATATTTAATAAGCTCTCATAAACTGCCCGCAACTAAGGAGGTGCATTAAATTAATTATCAAATAGACCTGTAGGTGGACAATGCCTGTAATTATTTCATACACTATCATCAACTTCAACTCCTAGCACTCTTAATTTTGCCGCCAAGCGTTCGGCTCGTTGCTTTTCCTGCTCTGCCAACTCCTCTATGGTGGGGAGCAATTGCCCCTCTGCTGTTGCCCAACGCAGCCAAGTAATCGGCTCTTGTTCATCCCCATAAATTCCCTGCCACCGCACTAACACTAGCCCTAATATTTCGCTGCTGAACCTGCCTTGAGCATCTGGGTTTAAAGATTTATAAACACCCCCTTCTAGGCGATGTCCCGCTAAATCTTCTGGGTCAAAGGGATCATACCAAAAGTATTCTGTCACCCGCAAACGATTCTGATAGATGAGTTTTTTCTCTTCTTTATCTTTTTTGGCTGTACTTTCAGAGAGCAACTCAATCACCACATCAGGAGCTTTTTCTTCTTCCCAGACGACCCAGCTTTTTCGTTCTCTTCGAGGCACGTCCAAGACGACAAATACATCAGGTCCGCGATAATCTTCGTTCCGCACTTGATTGGGGCTAAAGTAAACAAACATATTGCCCCCCACAAACGCTTCTCGCCCTTGGGTTTTTAACCATTGGGAGAGCGGTCTGACTAATAACTGCATTTGCAGTCCGTGTCTCTGGGTTTCCATGGGAATACCATCATCAGAAGGTAGTTCATCTTGGGTCGGTGGTAGCTTGATCCCTAGTGGGTTAGCTGCAATTACCAGGGTTTCTTGAGCCATTGGTTGGTTGGGGTGAACAACTGATGCCACCTTCTTATCATAAACTATTGTCCATGTCAACCCCTAGCGCTCTCAATTGTGCAGCCAAGCGCTCGGCTCGTTTTAGGTTATGTGATTTTGTCAAGATTCTCTGACTCTATCACAATTCTAATCTTTTACATAAATATCACAACTTCCCTGTATAGTAGAATCTATGCTTTTCTGGGATTCTAGAAGTTTGTAATTATTCTCATAGAGTAATTGTAAAAAAGTGTCATGAAGATTTTCTTTTATGAATGGTAGACCTATATTTATGGGACATAGGGTGACAATTGGATTGAATTTATTGAGAGCATCAATAAAACGGGGCTGAAAAGAATTGTCCTCAGAGAAAATAGAAATTATCTCAGGATAAAACAATACTTTTCTGTTTTTGTGAAGATAATAAGGGCTCTTCGGGAATTGTTATGCAAATAATTAACTTAAAATAAAATTCGATGAGAGCAACTACGCTCAAAAGTAGCTGAAATTCATACAAGAAAGGACTTAAGGCACAAATAGGTTAATACCAAAAGATAGACAATTGAGTTAAGATTTGATATAATAGCCAAAAACGAGATTATTTTACTTATGATACTTGACAAATTTTTGAACCTACAAGGAACCTGTATTCAAGGCT
>NZ_JAPZSS010000269.1:0-4280 GCF_027532015.1 Microcystis sp. LE19-131.1A
AATATTTAAGTTTTCGTAGGCGATGAAATCGTTAGATTTAATGACGCGCAATGCCTCTTTTTCGACAAAGCCTTTACGTTGCCTACTTACTCTTAAATGCTTTCTAGCATATCTCTTTCTAGCTTTTTGGTAGTTGTTTGATTGGGGTTGACCTTTTCTAAACTTTTTAGATTTCTTCCGATTCAGTCGATTTAATCTTTTTTCTGCCTTGCGATAGTATTGCGGTATCTCTACCGTTTCCCCATAACTGTTAGCGTAGAAAACTTTTAAACCTACATCCAATCCCACACATCTTTTTGTTGGTTCTAGGGGTTTAGCATATTCCCGAATATCAACGCTAAGACAGAATTGGACATAATAACCATCCGCTCGTTTAACAATCCTAACTCGTTTAATTTGGTCAATAGGGTAAAAGTTTAGGTCTCTAGTTCCTTTTAGTTTAACCGTGCCAATGTTTTTCTTATCTGTGAAAGTGATTTTCTTTCTATCCTCCGATAATTTCCATCCAGAGTTTTTATATTCCACAGAACGATTATTTTTCCGAAACTTGGGATAACCTTTTTTACCTTTAACCTTTTTCTTACAATTGTCATAGAAACGAGCAATAGCTGACCAAGCTCGTTCTGCCGATGCTTGTCTGGCCGTAGAATTTAGAGTATCGACAAACTTGAACTGTTTGGCGAGAACTGCACAATATTTATTGAGAGAATATTTATCGATTTTGTCTTCTCTCTTGGCATCTATCCAAAGCCTTAAGGCCTTATTACGGATGAATTGTACTGTACGAATAGCTTCATCAATGGCAGAACACTGACTTGGTTTGACCACGGCTTTCGTTTCTAAGACAATCATTGTTTATCAACCTCAAACAACTTATTTTATCTTAACCTTTAGAGCATCGGATTGTCAAGATTTCAGTGAACATTGAGCTTTTACATTGAGCTTTTACATCGAAGCCCCTCGAAATGTGTCGAAATGTCGTGCTTCGTGTCACTGAGCTTGTCGAAGTGCTGTTTTATACTGGTCGGGGTTTCATCCCGTCGCTAAAAGCGGGGGTCTTTACCCCGACATTCAAGATAAATCCCCGCTGCTCGCCAAGACATTGACTGCAAATTCCTTGAGTGCGACGACGCAATGCTGTCCGAAATATCCTAACCCACAGACTAAAAATTGATCTAGTTTTAAGTTGCCATTACTGAAGTTAGGAGAGTTCACATTTACCTCTGACTAATTTTTAGTTTCTGGTAAAAACTGAATGATATGTTTTCTAAATTCGTCAGCGACTTCTTTCGCCTCTTCTAAATACTTTTCATAGCGATGGGGATCTTGTAAAATATTAATTCCCCCTTGATTAAAGTCTTTTTTTTCTGCCCATTCTCGGGCAATTTCTTCAATGGGGTCGCAACAGAGATGAAGTGCCTTCTCAACGATTAGCTCTTTCAAATGTTCGTGCATATATTCTCGGGTCATTGTTGAACTACTCCTTAAGTGTGGTCTGCTGAAAAAGTTTTTCGTGGGGGCAGGGTGTAGGGTGTGGGGTGTAGGGTTTTACCCATTTTCATCTGGTAAATTACCTAATTTTCGGGGAAAAAGTCCCCGAATTTTCGCCCCGATCACTCTCGGCTGGAACTTTTTGAGGTCAAAAAAGCCTAAAAGTCTTATCCAACAAGTTTTTTAGATTTATTCAGCCAACCCTAATTAATTTTGCTTAGGTATTTGATACTTTCCTTGAGATTTTAAAGGAGGGGGCTAAGAGAATGCCCCCCTACAAAATTGCAGTTATCGAGTGGGTTTCTCGTTCGGTCAATTAGGGATTAGGATTGGGACGTTTCCTCTACGGAAGTGATTTGAGTCGTATTTCTTGCCGCCTCTGTTTCCGCTTTCGCTTCTGCCACTAAATCTTGCCAAGATTGACCAGCTTCGGCAAAAGTAGCTTGCAGTTTTTCACTAGCTTCCATCCCTAATTTGATCCCGCTTTTGGCCGCATTGCGACCTGTATCTGTAATGGCTTTGCCGGTCTGGGGACTAACTAAACCAACTAGGGAACCCAATACTAAAATTGCGACGACTCCAACACCGCCAACAACCAGTAATTCTTCCATAAAAACCTCCTGAATGAGTTGTTCACTATTAACTGTCTATTTTTCGCTAGTTGCCTTAGCTTTTTTAGCGGTTCTGATTTCGGCCTGTGCTTCCGCTACCAGATCGTTCCAGGATTCGCTGGCCTCAGCTAGATAGGTTTGCACGGTGTCAGCGGCCTCTGCACCCCACTTGATTCCCTGTTTAGTCATGTCGCGCCCGGTTTCGGCGACCTTTTCCCCAGTTTCAGGGTTGCTTAAGGCCCCAATAGCGGGGGCAATCGCCAGTGCCGCCAAACCAACCCCTAGGGCGAAAATCGGTTCAATACCTAATAAAAATTCCATGAGACCTCACAAATTTGCTCGATTTTGGATTTTGTTTGACTGTTAGACGTTCGCCGCATCTCGATAGGTCGTCTTCTCGCCACCGAGGGCCGGGCGCAAGCCGTTCAGTCCGGCT
Organism: Microcystis sp. LE19-131.1A; assembly: GCF_027532015.1. Taxonomy (NCBI): domain Bacteria; kingdom Bacillati; phylum Cyanobacteriota; class Cyanophyceae; order Chroococcales; family Microcystaceae; genus Microcystis; species Microcystis sp. LE19-131.1A. Next base: position 2,539 of record NZ_JAPZSS010000269.1, read on the forward strand.
AAAATTGCCGAACCATTATTGATGATAATCGCTAGGATCGGATCGAGGGCAAAGAGGACCCCCACCGCCAGCGCCCCAAAGTTAGGAATTCCCACAATTAAGGCATTTTGGTAGATAATGTCCATCACTTGCTTGCTGATCTCGATCGCATGGGTCAAGCCACTGAGATCGTTATCCATCAGTACCACGTCGGCAGTTTCCCGAGCGATGTCGCTCCCTGCGGCAAAGGAAATCGAGACATCGGCATAGGCAAGAGCGGCCGAGTCATTAATGCCATCGCCGATAAAGGCAACGGTTTTCCCTTGCGCTTTCAGTTGCTGCACCACTTCCACCTTCCGTTCTGGGAAAGCTTGGGCGTGAACCTCATCCCGGCGCATTCCTAACTCTTGGGCCACCGCATCCGCTACCTGCTGCACATCGCCGGTGAGCATATGGGTGCTGATTCCCTGCTGGTGTAACTCAGCAATTACCCCGGGGCTTTCGGTGCGGATCGGATCGGCATACATGATAACGCCAATTAGGATGCCATCCCGGGCCACATAAGCCAGAGAAACGCCTCCCGTCTTAAACTGCTGACTGGCACTAATGTCGATCCCTTCCGTTTTCATAAAGCGGCTGCTCCCCACCAGTAGCTGCCGCCCTTGGATTTGGGCGACCACTCCCAATCCAACCCGATAATCCCACTCCTCGCAGGTTTTCGTTGCCGTCCCCTGTTGTTGGGCCTGTTGGACGATGGCATGGGCGACGGGGTGGCTTAACCCCTGTTCCGCCGAGGCCGCCAGACAGAGAATTTCTGCCGGGGTAACTCCCTCGGCGGTAACTTGAATGTCGGTGACGGAAGCATTGCCCTGGGTCAGGGTTCCCGTCTTGTCAAAGACGACGCAATCGACTTTTGCCAACATTTCGATCGCCCGGCCGCTGCGGATGTAAACCCCTGTCCGGGCAGCGTATGTTAATCCGGCTAAGACGGCGGTGGGGACAGATACGCGGATGCCAGTGCCGAAGTCGAGGGTGATAATGGCCGTTGTCCGGGCTAAATCTCCCGTGAATGCAAAAATGCCGGCCCCAATCAGTAGGGTGGGCAACACGGCAATGTTGGCAAATTTGGCGGCATAGTTTTCTACGCGGGTGTCGTGGACGGGAGCGGCTTTCATCAGTTCCACGACTACCCCGGCGCGGGTATTATTCCCCGTCCTTTCCACGAGAATTGCCAATTGTCCCTCTACTAACAGGGTGGAAGCATAGACCTCATCATCTACTTCCCGGTGGACGGGAACCGATTCTCCCGTCAGTTTCTGTTGGTCAATTAGTCCCTGTCCCCGGATAATCTTGCCGTCGATGGGAATTAAATCTCCCGGATAGACGATGACGAGATGGCCTTCTTTTACGTCTTTGAGGGGAACTTGCACTTCTACGCCGTCCTGTTCGATCCAGGCATATTTGCCCAAACTGTCCAGTAAATCTAGGGTCTGACGTTCGCTGGAGCGAGCGGTGACATCGCGAATTACTTCCCCAGATTCGATCAAACTGATCATGAAGGCGGGGGGAATGAAATGGCCCTGGGCGGCGCTGAGGGTGATGGCAAGGGAGTCGAGGAAATCGCAGCAATTCTCATTTTGATGCTAGAAGCAGATTTTAGCACCCCCACCAAAAATGTCATAACCCTCATAATGACTGAATAGCTGAAATTACACCCGTCCAACACTGATTGGCGATCGCGATTTTGCCACCTGTTAAATCTC
>NZ_JAPZSS010000295.1:0-1030 GCF_027532015.1 Microcystis sp. LE19-131.1A
CTAATACCATCAATTCGCAGACCAGTGGGCCCACCGATACTATGCAGTTTAAACTCCAGGGTGTTAGTTCCGACGACAAATCCCGTCGAAATTGAAAAACGACTAATCTTTGTCCACCAAGAGCTTAAAGCAACAGGTTTACCCACTGATACCCCGTTAAGCACAATATCAGTAATGTTGTCATCCACGGAAAGTTCACCGACAATGGAAGCTTCAGAAAAACGAGGAAGTGTAAAGGTGGTTATATAGCTATAGTTGCCAACCGGACCTACGGCAGAGGCGGTGTTGGGACCAATCCATCGGGCGGTATTGGTATTCGCAACCCAGCTAATTGGTGCTAAATCCTTGTTGGGAGTGGTAGCACCTGGAGTTACTGTCCCCGCCGGATAGGTTGTTAACTTATAGTGGGGGTCGGGAATGCTATCCCCTAAAACCTGACGGGCATCGTCAACCCCCGTATTGTAGAGGTTAGCGATCACTCTTGGCGCAGTGGGGACAATTTCCGTTGCTTTAGCAGTAACAGAATAAGCAATCGTCAACTTGCCAGTGTTATCTGCGTACCATTTAGGATCATCGTTAATGACGAAAGAAATTGTATCTCCCGGTTGTAATTCAAAGCTTTGTTGTTTGCCGCTCACCGTAGATTTTGTGTTGCCCTTGGCATCTTTAATTTCGCCAACCAAGGCCCCTGGATTCAAATTGGGATACTTAAACCCAAATTTTTCATCGTTTTTGTCCCGGACATGACCATTGCCATCCACTGGGGTTTTGTATTTGACGAGGCTAGGATCAGATGTGGCAAAGTTAATTAAAGCCCATTGACCTGTTGCTGTCAGGGAGACTGTCACCGTGCTACCGGAATTATTAGCCAGAGCCGGGGGATTATTAAGCTGGGTAGCCAGTAATTCAAGAGAGCCAGTCTGAGATGTTGAGACAAGGGAAGCCAAAACCATAAAAAGAGATACCTCGTTTACATTTGACGGATAAAGCCAAGGAAGTTATTCCATGCTTCAGATTGACTGATCATAAA
>NZ_JAPZSS010000208.1:0-2237 GCF_027532015.1 Microcystis sp. LE19-131.1A
GATCACTCTAAGTAGGGGGAGAGCCTTCGAGCGCCTCCGCAGCTAAGGGACTTGCGCTTTGATAATATGCCATCTGGCCGGTCTGATTCTTCTACAGAGCGATTTTCAAAGCTGGGATATTATTCCCACGCAAGTCCCTTATCTGTGGTTTAGGAGGTATCGGCACCCGGATCGTGCGACAATTACACGAGCAAGGCTGTGAAGTGGTGGTGATTGAATCGGACCCCAATAATCGATTTTTGCATTCCGTGCGCTCCTGGGGAATCCCCGTTATCATCGAGGATGCGCGTCTAGTGGCTACCCTAGAAACGGCTAATATTAATAACGCCGAATCTTTGATCGTGGTTACTTACGAGGATATGATTAATGTGGAGATTGCCCTCACTGCTAAAGCGATCGCTCCTAAAATTAATCTAGTTTTACGCTGCTCTCAGGAACAATTCGGGCGATCGATTCAAGAGGTTTTTGATTTTGATACGGTATTATGTCCCCGGGATCTGGCTACCTATTCCTTCGCTGCGGCCGCTTTGGGCGGTAGAATTCTCGGTAATGGCATGACCGATGATCTTCTCTGGGTTGCTTTGGCTACATTAATCACACCTAATCATCCTTTTATGGGGCAAATTGTCAAGGAAGCGGCGATGAATGCCGATTTTGTGCCACTTTACTTAGAAAAACAAGGTCAAACTATCCACGGTTGGCAATTACTAGAAATTACTCTCGACCAAGGTGATATTCTTTATCTAACTATGCCGGCTATGCGTTTACAACAGGTTTGGCAAAATACTTCCCTAACTATTCCCCAATCTTTCCCCGATTTAAAATGATTTCCGGTCTTAATTATCTGAGCAAAGCTAGTTATCGCTGTATCTTGAGTTTAGGCAGTGCTGGCAGTATTTTAAGTCTCGCTAGTGCCAGCAGCATTTTAAGTCTGGTTAGTATCGGCAGTATGCTCAGTATTGGCAGTGTCGGCAGTATTCTCAGTATTGGCAGTGTTGGCAGTATTCTAAGTGTCGGCAGTGTCGGCAGTATATTTGGCATCTTTCAATATCATTCTCTGCCTAACCATCCAGAGTAGTTCTAATGAACTACTCCTCACCGCTTCTTTGTCGATGGCGGTTTTTTGAGTTTAAACTGTGGGGCGATCGCTTTTTATGAAAACAAAATAGAAAGGTTATTAATCGGATTAACCGATTTGTGAAACTGCGGCAAAACTAACACGACGATAAATTTCTAGCAAGGGAAGTTCAACGTTTAAACTCTCCAGAGGGATTATTTGACTAAGTTGATCGTAGGTTTGTAGTTGCCAGCGATCGCTCTGTGCGAGTCTGAAATATTGCTCAATGTAGGGTTCAGTTTGACTAACGAGCAGGTAAGTAGTCATGCAAAATAAATTTCCTAGTGAAGACAGGCAAGAGGCAATAGGCAAGAGGCAAAAGCTTGATCGAAATGTGTAATTAATTTTGCTTAGGTACTTATTCACAAAAACTTGGCAGGGAACGATATTTTCTAAATTTATCACCTCGATCATCTGCTTCCGTGGCGGGGGAAAGCACCTCTACAATAAATAAAGGATTAAGAATTTCGTCTTTGCGATCGCCGTTAAATTCCGGTTCATGGTTAACGATCATGAGATCGGTATAGGTTCCACAATTATATTCAGGAATCCACAGCCGCAGATCGCTGTTATACAGACGAAAATCCCTATCTCTCAATAAAAATCCCAAAAAAACCGAGATATTGATCGCGATTGCGCTGTGGGTTGCGGTTCCTCCAGGCATAAGAATCATCGAAAATTTGGGTCTGAAACCCCGTCGTTCTACGACGGCTTTACTGTTAAATATTAGCACATTTACGAAATATATGCTAAAATGTGAGGTATGGAAAAAGCCTATTCGTTTCGATTTTACCCAACACCAGAACAAGAGTCGCTATTGCGGCGCACTTTGGGCTGTGTAAGATTAGTTTACAACAAAGCTCTCCACGAACGAACACAAGCTTGGTACGAAAAGCAAGAAAGAGTAGGCTACGCTCAAACTTCTTCAATGCTAACCGAGTGGAAAAAACAAGAAGAATTAAACTTTCTCAATGAAGTTAGCTGTGTACCTTTACAACAAGGGTTAAGACACCTACAAACAGCTTTTACTAATTTCTTTGCTGGTCGTACTAAGTATCCTAACTTTAAGAAAAAACATCAGGGAGGAAGTGCCGAATTTACCAAATCAGCCTTTAAATTT
>NZ_JAPZSS010000203.1:0-2870 GCF_027532015.1 Microcystis sp. LE19-131.1A
ATAATACAAGGTTAATCAAAGGAAGTCAAGCTGTATCCTTAACAAGGGAATAGTCAAACTAGGAGCCGTGTGATGCGAAAGTCTCACGCACGGTTCTGAATGGGAGGGGAGGTCGGTGACGACCTTCTCGACCCCTAATAAACCTCGAAACATATAACCGGCAATGAAACCGATTAATAGGGCCCATGCTTGCCCAGTTTTGACGAAATTTGAGAAGGATTTCTGAACATTGCCGATGATATCCACGTCTTGCTCCGAAATAGTCATCAAGACATTGGTAAGAGGCGAAAAGTCGATCGAGACGGATAGATGATGGAAGATGTCGATCACGATGGCATTCCTCAAAGACGAAAATCTACAGAATAAGTTAACATGAAAACGACTAAATCAAAACCGCTTTTGTCTCCCTGGTGGTGAGTTGGAAAGGAGGTCACTTTCAAGATGATTGAGATTGCTGGTAATAGGATAATAATAAGTTGCCCGCTTTTGCTAAATCTTGCCCAAAGGCGATAATTCCTTCTTCATGACCACTCATCACTAAAATTTGTTGCTCCTCTAGACGCTCTTCTTGACATAAACGGATAATTTCTGCGGCCATTTCTGGGGTTCCATAGGCGATATTTTCTTGAGTGGTCGGCACTCGATACATTAAATTTTGCCACAGGGGGCGATGGTGAATATGAATCACCCCATTAATCTGGGGATTCGCTTCATAAATCGCTGCGTGGGTGAGAGTTTCTGAAGAAGCGGCGATTGTTCCCCGACAAGTAACCCGATTTTCTTGCCAATCGTAGTCTATAACTGTGGTGTAATGGGATTCATTTAATACTGGGATTCCCCCGGTGTTAGTGCCAGAAATAATGATTTCTTTGTCTATTTTTCCTCGTTGACTCACATTCCCAAAACCGATTCCGTTATCGTATTGACCGATTAATCCTAATCGATAGAGGCGATTGCGCCAATAATTTAATTCTGCAATCTCTGAGCTTATTAAGGGACGGTCAGGAATCCAAGTACAATTGTATTTAACGTAGCCTTCGTCAATCATAGATTTTTCTGAAAATATTCGGGATAACTTTGACAAACTTTCTGCACAAAGTCCTGGAGAGGATAGGAAATATTGGCGATATAATTATCTTTAATTGCTTGAGAAAATAGGGGTAAAACTTCCGTATCTAAGGCGGGGTTAAATAAGTTGATAGGTAGAATTAAATCGGAACATTCCCGCACATCAATGGTCTCAAAATTATCGGCTATAATTAACCAAAGAGGACGCACCCAAAGAGCCGAACGACTTTCGATCACCTGAATTACTTCTCCGTATAAAGTTCGATTTTTGCAGAATAAACTAACAATTTGATGGGGAGTGAATGTGTTCATAGACGATTCTAGTTTTCCTCGATCAGCTAAGACGCATTTTAATCGCTTATTCTTAGATTAGCCGAATCTTCCCCCAATCTCTTTACTCTTGCAAGAGCCAACAGTAAAGAGTATCTCATCTCCACAAGCAATTTAAATGCGCGGGCAGCTTATCTTTCACTGGTCACTGAAAAAAGCTGGCCACTTGCCAATCCCTTGCCAGATCGGGAAAAAACGGCTCTTCTAGGTTGTGTGTGATAAGTTTAACTTACTATATGATTGATCGATCTTTGTGTCCTTTGTGTCTTTGTGGTTCGTTCCACCCCCTCTCTAGGAGGAATGTATCTTAGAATACATTTTACCCACCAAATCCAAGAGAGCCAAAAAACTCCGTTAGAATACGGAAAGCCGTTTACAAAACGATACAAAATCATGACCGTTGCTTACCCTCGTAAATTCAAGAAGACGATGAGCGCTCGCGACATCATGAAGCGTGTTATTAGCGATCACGAAATTCATCTTGTCACCCTCAACCGTTACCGCTACAACGAACAACGTAGCTGTAAAGACCTGACCGAACTGATCGAAACCCTAGACGGACAACCGAAAGAACTGATCCAGGAGCTTTCCCGTCACGTCGCCGATGAGGCCCGCCATGCCTACTGGTTAACCGATTTATTAATCGAATTGGGGGCCGATGTGGGGAAACCGCCGGGGTTGTCCTATATTGATGAATTTGAACGTCTTCTCGATCAAGATCAATTCCAAGGTGAAGAACAAAGGGAAGATGGACTGATTGCGGCCCTAGCGGCAATTAACGTCACGGAAAAACGGGGATGCGAATACTTTGCCGCCCATATTTATGCTCTCAAAGCAGGGGAACAAACCCCGGAAAATCTGAAAATTCAGGAAACGATCGCCAAAATCTTTCCCGAAGAAGCAGGTCATGTGCGTTGGGGCAATCGTTGGTTAGCCAAAATTGCCCAAAAAAGCCCCGAACATCGGCAAAAAGTCGAAAAAGCTAAGGCCAAATACTCAGCGATCGAACAGGCCGCCTATGAATCGGGTATGGATATCACCCTGGGGGCAGAATTGCGCCGCGTCGGTCATTTAATGGACATCGCCGCCACTATGCCGCTCTGGGAACGTCCTCAATATCTGATGGAACGTTTACCCCAATCCCTTCTCGACCCGAAATTACAATTATTCCGGGTAGAAGCCGCTCAAAAAGCCTGGAATCGTGATCCACAAATGTTTATGGAACGCTTTTTGCCGATGTTTTTTAATGCGGACGACAATATCGGCAAAAAAGAGAAAGTCAACTAATTTAATCTTGATTTTCAAAGGATCGAGAAAATCAGCTATTGTTTTAAATAGGGCTTGCTGAAAAAGTAAGGGGGCAGCAGGAGAAAGATAATTGATTATTCAAGCCGATTGAGAAGATAAGTTTTTGTTGAGATAATTCAGAGAAAATATAACTTTTATTAATAGCAAAGGGGAGAAAACAGGAG
>NZ_JAPZSS010000223.1:0-4267 GCF_027532015.1 Microcystis sp. LE19-131.1A
GACTATTTGAGTCATATAAGTAAGTGGTTATAATTAAATTGAAGATAGATTTTGTCTTTGTTCCCCCCTGCCGCCCTTGATAAGGGGGGTGCCGTTAGGCGGGGGGTTCTCCCTTGATAAGGGGGGTGCGGCTAGGCGGGGGGCTCGGCCCCCCCCGTTTCAAGTGGGGATTAAGGCGGGATCTGCACCCCCCGTATCACGGGGGGATTAAGCGGGGAACGGCACCCCCCTTATCACGGCATATCCCCCCGCCTATCGGCACCCCCCTTATCAAGGGATATCCCCCCGCCTATCGGCACCCCCCTTATCAAGGGGGGCAGGGGGGATCAAAGACAAAATCTATCTTCAATTTAATTATAACCACTTACTTATATGACTCAAATAGTCGTAATTGGTGGCGGGGCAGCGGGATTTTTTGGCGCAATTAAAGCGGCAGAATCTAACCCCAAAGCTGGCGTTACTATCCTAGAAGCGGCAAAAGAACCTCTGGCGAAAGTGCGGATTTCGGGAGGGGGACGCTGTAATGTCACCCATCATTGTTTTGATGTTTCCCAATTGGTTAATTATTATCCTCGCGGTGGCAAAGCACTACGGGGAGCTTTTAGTCGGTTTCAACCCCAAGATACTATTAAATGGTTTGAATTGCGGGGGGTAAAACTCAAAACAGAAGCCGATGGGCGAATGTTTCCCAGCACCGATAATTCTGAAACTATTGTTAATTGTCTGCGGGAAAGTGCGACTTTTGCTGGGGTTAATTTAAGGCTAAATTCCCCAGTTAAATCGGTAAAAAAACAGGAAGAAAGTTTTTTAATTGAATTAAAAAGAGATGAGCAAATTAGGGCAGATAAGCTTTTAATTGCTACGGGAAGTAGTCCTTTTGGTTATCGCACCGCTCAAGATTTAGGTCATTCTCTAGTCTCTCCTGTCCCTTCTTTATTTACCTTTCAAATTGCCGATCCTCGTCTGCAAGATTTGTTAGGGGTTGCTGTGGATAAAGTGCGAGTTCGTCTTGGGGGAAGTAAATTAGAACAAATCGGACCTTTATTAATTACCCATTGGGGAGTTAGTGGCCCGGCTATTTTAAAACTTTCTGCTTGGGGAGCGCGGGTGCTTCATGAGCAGCATTACCGAATGCCTTTAATAATTAATTGGTTGGGGGATTATCATCCTGAAAAATTACGAGAAATTATCTTACAAACTAAAAGTGAATATCCCAAAAGAAAACTTTTTAATTATTGTCCCTTTGAACAGTTACCTAAGCGTCTTTGGCAGAGTTTATTAAGTTACTTGACTGTTAACTCGGAAACTCCCTGGGCCGAATTATCTAAAAATACTCTCAATCGATTAATGATTGAATTACAGCAAGGGGAATATCAAATCAAAGGAAAAGGGGTGTTTAAGGAGGAATTTGTCACCTCTGGGGGAGTGAATCTTCAGGAAGTGGATTTTAAAACTATGGAAAGTAAAATCTGTCCGGGGTTATATTTTGCCGGGGAGGTACTAGATATCGATGCAGTTACGGGGGGATTTAATTTTCAAAGCGCTTGGACCACTGGTTATCTCGCCGGACAAGCTATGGGCAATAGATAGCAGTATTGCCGGTGTATTAGGCTGCCCCAATACACCCGACGGCAATTAAACTGCGAGAAAATCTCACTTTAACTGATAGTTGATAACCGATTCCTTGATGCTGTTATTCCCAAATTGGACCGGCTGCAATGATTTCTTGGGAGGCAGTGGTAAATTGACGGAAATTTTCCACGAAACGATGGGCCAATTCTCGCGCCTGTAGGTCGTAGGATTCGCCATCTTGCCATGCTTGTCGCGGGTCGAGGATTTTTTTGGGAACTCCGGGGACAATTTCGGGGACGAGAACTTGAAAGATGGGATGAGGATGGAAAACTACTTCCTCTAAATCGCCATTTAAAGCGGCGGAAACCATAGCGCGGGTGTGTTTGATCGAAATGCGATCGCCGACTCCGTAGGGACCGCCAGACCAACCAGTATTAATCAGATAAACCGAGGTTTCGGGGTGTTGTTCTAAACGTTGCCCTAACATTTGGGCATAGACCAGGGGTGACAGAGGGAAGAAACATTGACCGAAACAACTGGAAAAAGTCACCTGTGGTGCGGTGATTCCCCGTTCCGTTCCCGCTAATTTGCTAGTATAGCCGGAGAGGAAATGATACATCGCCTGGTTCGTGGTTAATTTGGCGATTGGTGGCAGTACCCCAAAAGCATCGGCAGTTAAGAAGATAATCGTTTTCGGGTGGGTTCCCATGCCAGATACGGCACAATTAGGGATATAACGCAGGGGATAGGCGGCGCGGGTGTTTTCGGTCAAACGTCCATCATCATAGTCGGGAAGGCGATTATCGGGGGAAAGGATCACGTTTTCGAGAATAGTGCCAAATTGAATCGCCGCCCAGATTTGGGGTTCGTATTCGGCACTTAAACGGATGGTTTTAGCATAACAACCGCCTTCAAAGTTAAAAATGCCGTCTTCTGACCAACCGTGTTCATCATCACCGATGAGGCTGCGTTTAGGATCGGCGGAAAGGGTGGTTTTACCCGTACCGGAGAGACCGAAAAAGAGGGCCGTATGACCGTGTTTATCCATGTTAGCGGCACCGTGCATCGGTAAAACCCCTTGTTTGGTCATCAGGTAGTTCATCATCGAGAAGACGGATTTTTTGATTTCGCCAGCGTAGCGAGTGCCACCGATGAGAACGATTTTTTTTGCCAGGTTGAGGACGATAAAGGCTTCGCTGTTCAGGTCGTCATCCTCGGGATATCCCTGTAACCCCGGCAGGGCAATCACGGTAAAATCAGTTTCATGGGCGGCTAGTTCGATCGCACTGGGCCGGAGGAATAACTGATGGGCAAAGAGGTTATGGTAGGCGATTTCGGTGACAACGCGCACGCCAAAGCGACAATTAGGATCGGACCCGACGTAACCATCGAAGATATATAGGTCTTTTCCCTGTACATAGGCGAGGACTTTTCGGTATAACTGCTGGAATTTTTCCTCGCTAATCGGGGCGTTATGCTGATTCCAGTCGATTTCCTTTTCGCTGGTGGTTTCTTTGACAATGAATTTATCTTTGGGGGAACGACCGGTATATTTACCTGTTTCCACCACTAAAGCCCCATTATCGGCTAAAACGCCCTCATGATGTTCGATCGCCTGTTCGACTAATTGCGGTACGGAAAGATTGCGATAAACGCGACCGAGATTTTTCATGCCTAGGTTTTCGAGGCCGTAGGTGGGATGAATTTGATTTTCTAATTCGCAGTGGAAATTGACATTCTCCATGCGATCGGACAAGGAACAAGAGATACTATCATTGGTCAGCGTGTGTAGAGTCGGCATAACCCAAATTCTCCTGATAATTTAGTTGTCGGTTTAGAGGTAAATTCTAGGTCTCTGATTAGTGCAGTTATAGGAACTAGAAAACCCTCGTTCTCTGTCTTTTTCACTCCCAGACACCTAAGAAGCTATATTGATTAGTTTATCTGACGATATTTCCCTGATTAATCTGGTCTCTCGCTGTCGGTAAAGCCAACTTTAGAGCGGAATTGAGGCTTATTTGCGTATTTACCCTTCATCTCCCAGTCAGGGTTTGTACCTTTTCTCTCTTGCCGATCTAACTGCTTTTTCTAGCTATTTTTAGTCTAGCTGTACAATGGGATGCAGACGATGTTTTTTTTACAAAAGTTAACAGCTACACAAAATTGGTCAGCTAATCTAGAAGTTATCTTAATTGTCAGGTAGGAAGTCTCTGGTTTTGGGGAACGTCAGAACAATAGCTGGTTGTCTAGAGATGATGACAATGATCCTAAACGTGGTCAAATCGATTTCGCCGCTAATAAAAAAAGTCGATTGACACAGGAACCAGTTAGCGGCCAAAATTGACCCTATTAGCCGTTGGCAAGCTCTAGAATTGATTGTGTAAGTAGTCGGACATAAATTCTGTTGTCTATCTTAAGAAATGTAAATTGCCGCAATTCTTACTGACTCCTGACTCCTGACTCCTGACTCCTTACCCCACAGTTAACTTTACTTTTGTCCAACTACTTAACAGGTTAATTAAGTCTAGCTCGATCTCGAAAAAAAACAACTAATATTGACATCCTCACCGCCGTAAACGGACGGTGATTCCCAAACCTCACGATTTAGGTTTCTGCTTCTTTCCCTTGCGGGGTTCCGCACCTGCCTTAACAGATTTACTCTGTTCTGGTCTTATGGTCGCTCTACAGACTGACA
>NZ_JAPZSS010000284.1:0-1995 GCF_027532015.1 Microcystis sp. LE19-131.1A
TTAGAGAAGATGCAAGGGTGATGCAAGGGTGATGCAAGGGTTTTAAGAGATTCTAGCAGATTTAAGTGCATTTGGGAAGCTCTCAATCAAGCTAAAAGCCCTTTCCTGTAAGGTTTTTACCATTATTCAGCAAACCCTAAATATACCTTTAAAATAGCTTTTCTCATGCCTACCGTCCTTCAAGTTGGGCCTTACAGTTTTATCGAAAATTTGGGTTAAAACCCCGTCCTTTTAGGACGGCTTTAAGGTACAATGGAAAAAGCGATAACCAAGCTAAAAACTGAACCTTGACAACAGATAGTAGGGGGTTTTGTTCAGAAAAGAATTCAAATTCGGCCTTGAACGAGTAAAACTTTCTAGGAAATAAGGTTGAACATGAGATTTTTTCGACTTGTTCAAAGTGGCCGGAGGGCATTCGGACACTCAAAACGGACGGGTCGAAAGAGTCAGACTTAAGCAATTAAGCGTTTTTCGCTATCTGCGTCAACCCCGTTCAGCGACCACCCTAAAAAAGTGGCGTGGTGAGGAATCGCCGTCCGTTTTACGGCGGCGAGGATGTCAACTTTTTCAGTTCAGATCAACGAGAGCCAGCCCATATCCATGTCAAACGCGATCGCAAACTCGCTAAATATTGGCTTGATCCCATTACCTTAGAGAAAAACCGAGGATTCAAAGAACATGAATTAAACCAGATTGCTAAACTAATAACAGAACATCAACCCGCAATCCTAAGCGCATGGCATGATTACTTTGACCCTTGAAACCGAGCCAATTGCCCATCAAGTGACCCTAACCGACGATAAATTAATAATCGACCTAGCCGACGGTCGCAGCATCACCGTTCCGCTAACATGGTACCCTCGTTTACTGCACGCCTCCCCCGCCGAGCGTCAAAATTGGCAACTCTTAGCGGATGGATGTGCTATCGAATGGCTCGATCTAGATGAGCATATTGGTATCGAAGGACTATTAGCTGGTCGGCGCAGTAGCGAGAGTTCACGCTCCCTGAATCGATGGTTAACAACTCGCAGACAAACTGTAACCGAGTAAATGGGGACAATGTTTCTGTTGTGCCACCCCAAATCCTCCATTCTTGCCCTGTAATTTATATCAAAATTTACTTAGAGCTTGCTGAATAAATCTAAAAACCTTGTTGGGTAAGACTTTTAGACTTTTGGGAAATCAAAAAGTACTGGCTATCGGAGTGATCGGGGGTAAAATTCAGGTACTTTTTCCCTGAAAATTAGGTAATTGACCGCCTGAAAATGGGTAAAACCCTACACCCCACACCCCACATCCCACACCCTAGCCCCACCAACAAACTTTTTCAGTAAACCCTATCTATCAAGGGATTTACTATACCTTACCCGAAATAATAGTGAAATTCTGTGACAAAGTGCAGCCAGATATAAGAATCTTTGCTAGATTCCTAGAAGGATTCTGTGATAAGTCTCCTTAAAAGGAGATTGTTTGCAGTAAGCTAATCTGGCTAACACGCTTTTGGGCGTGGTATGGGGGAGGATACAACCATGACTCATGAGATTTTAGGTGAATTTTTATCTTTGCCTGCTGAAGCACAGAGCCAAGTAGTCAGCCTGATCGCTTTTTTGAAACAAAAGTACATATATTCTGAACCTCTGTCTGCATCGTCAAATGTTGATTTAGTTAATGATCCCTTTGTTGGAATGTGGCGCGATCGTCAAGATTTAGATAGTACTACTTGGGTGCGAAATTTACGAGAAAGCGAGTGGTCAAAGACAAATGGCTAGTTCAACTATCGTAGATACCGACATAATCATTGATGTTGGTCGTGGTATTCCTGAAGCAGTCAATTGTCTGCAAAGGCTACAATCAAGCAGCAATTCTCATTTTGAAAACAAAAGAAGATAAAGTTCTCTATGTGAACAAGAGAACTTCTGTCTAATTATCATTTTTTTTCAAGATAATCATCATAATTAGCTTCAAGAGACAGTTTTAAAATATCTGCCCATAAAA
>NZ_JAPZSS010000028.1:0-3858 GCF_027532015.1 Microcystis sp. LE19-131.1A
AAAAGTTTATGCTGCTATTTTTTTTTCGGAAAAATAGGTTGTAATGGGAGACTCTTTGTTTTCCTAGACAAAAATAATTACTTTTTCAAAAAAACACTTTTCTATTTTTTTGTTGGGTATTTTATTCTCTGGAAGTCCCCTAAGAGAGCCAAAATATTATTAATAGCATAAATGTACTGTATTTAAACTGAGTATTGACATTTTAGTACAAATGCTCGGACTGCCTTAACCTAGCTCTGGCGCTCCCTTCTCCGGTGCAGTCTTAAGGATAGTCGGCATTTGATAAAACATAAGGAATGTTAACCAAAACCACTTATCGTTAAGGAATTTTGATAAGTTGGAGATTGAACAAAGATAGAAAGTCTCTAGCGCTGACAACTATGGCTGTAATTGTCCAAAAATACGGTGGTACATCGGTAGGTTCCGTGGAACGCATTCAATCGGTCGCTCAACGGGTCAAAAATACGGTAATAGCAGGAAATACCGTGGTGGTGGTCGTTTCTGCCATGGGTAAAACCACCGATGGATTGGTCAATTTAGCCAAACAAATCGCCGCCGAACCCTCGCGCCGGGAGATGGATATGTTATTATCCACGGGGGAACAGGTAACGATCGCCTTGATGAGTATGGCCCTAGAGGAAATCGGACAACCGGCCATCTCCCTAACCGGCGCTCAGGTGGGAATTGTCACGGAATCCGAACATAGTCGCGCCCGTATTTTAGAAATTAAAACCGATCGCCTCTCCCGTCATCTATCGGAGGGTAAAGTAGTTGTTGTCGCTGGTTTTCAAGGTGTCAGCGATAGCGATCAACTAGAGATTACCACCCTAGGCCGCGGTGGTTCCGATACCTCGGCCGTGGCCCTAGCAGCCGCCTTAAAAGCCGATTTTTGCGAAATTTACACCGATGTACCCGGTATTCTCACCACTGACCCCCGTTTAGTCCCCGAAGCGCGTCTTTTAGACCAAATTACCTGCGATGAGATGCTCGAATTAGCCAGTTTAGGGGCGAAAGTTCTCCACCCGCGAGCGGTGGAAATCGCTAAAAATTTCGGGGTTCCCTTGGTTGTCCGTTCCAGTTGGACTGAGGATCCGGGTACTTGGGTGACATCCCCGGCACCGAAACCGCGCACCCTGCAAGGATTGGAATTGACAAAAGCCGTGGATGCGGTGGAATTTGACGGCAATCAGGCGAAAATCTCCCTTTTACGGGTTCCTGATCGTCCCGGTATCGCTGCCCGTTTATTCGGGGAAATCGCTCATCAACAGGTGGACGTGGATTTAATTATTCAATCGATTCACGAGGGGGACAGCAACGATATTGCCTTTACGGTGATGGGAAATGCCTTGAAAAAAGCCGAATCCGTGGCCGAAGCGATCGCACCGGTTTTACGTTCCCATCCCACTAATACAGAGGAAGCGGAAGTGATCATCGAATCCGGGGCCGCTAAAATCGCCATTACCGGCGCTGGAATGATTGGCCGGCCGGGAATTGCTGCCCAAATATTTAGCACTTTGGCCGCAGCGGCAATTAATATCGAAATGATCTCCACTTCTGAAGTAAAAGTCAGTTGTGTCATCGATGAAGCGGACGGAGAAAAAGCGATTAAAGTCCTTTGTGATGCTTTTCAACTGGAGTATTCTGCTAAAGTTGCTCATCGCGAAATCCCTCACAATTTAGTCCCGGTACGGGGAGTGGCCCTAGATAATAATCAGGCACAAATGGCCATTCGTCGCGTCCCCGATTGCCCCGGGATGGCGGCGAGAATTTTCTCGGTTTTAGCGGCAAAAAATGTCAGTGTTGATATGATTATTCAATCCCAACGCTGTCGCATTGTCGATGGTATTCCCCGACGAGATATCGCCTTTACTTTACCCCAAGCTGATGCTAATTTAGCCCAAAAAATCCTTTTAGAACTATCGGAAAGTTTGGGTTTACAGGAAGTGGTGGTTAATAATGATGTGGCGAAAGTGAGCATTGTTGGTTCAGGAATGGAAGGACAACCGGGGGTAGCAGCACGCTTTTTTGAAGCTTTAGCAAAGGAGAAAATTAATATTTTGATGATTGCTACTTCTGATATAAAAATCAGTTGTGTGGTGAATCAGGAAGATGGAGTCAGGGCCCTACAAGTGGTTCACGCCGCTTTTGGATTGGCCGGACAGGGTAAAATTGAAGTACCCGCCTAAATGAAATTACAAGTTCTATGATGGGGGTAAGAGTTGTTTATATTGTTGGCAACTTATACCCCCAAAAACCCGATCAATAAGTTAACCCTCATCACCCCGATTTTATCTATGGACCCCCTTACAGGAGCAGCGATCGCAGTTGGTTCGATTATTGCCACTAAAGCGTTAGAGAAAACTGGTGAAAAAGTGGGAGAGAAAGTTTGGGAACAAACAGAAAAATTTCTTACTTCCCTGAAACAAGTTTCTCCAGATACTGTCACCGCAATTGAAAAAGCACCGGAACAACCTTTAGATTATGGACAGGCAATTCTAGAGGTTGAATCTGTTGCTAAAACCAGTCCCGAATTAAGCCAAATTATGACCGAGTTGGTTGACATTGTAGAATCCGAACCTTTACCTAATTTAAAGGATATTCTTAACAATATTGCTAAGGGTTTGCAATCTCAATCCTCTGGACAAAAAACCTATATCAAAACTATTGAAAAAATTGTTAATTTTTCTCAAAGGGACATTAATATTAATGAACAAAATATCACCATGTAATGTCTTGGGTGCGTGCAATACACCCCGACGAAACCGAAAAAAATGCCATTGTAGGGGCGAATTGCGTTCGCCCTTCCCCTTTTGATGTGTTAATATTGTATAAGTAAATATTTTTTTATCACAGCATTATGTTACCAATATGGATCAAAAAATAGTCAATTATGCTCAAGGCGATCTCAATATTGACAAGCAAAATATTTATAATTATCCGCCTAACCAAGAGCCTCCTCAACCCAATCCTCACAATTTATCTAATAGTAATATCCCTAAATTTGTTGGTAGGGATAAGGAATTAATTGACTTAAAAAATCAATTACAACAATCCCAAAAGCTTGCTATATCTACCTTAACGGGAATGGGAGGCATAGGTAAAACTGAATTAGCCAGACAATTTGGTTGGCAACAATGGCGAGAAAAAGCCTATCCTGGTGGTATATGTTGGTTAAATGTGGCAACTCGTCAACCCGTTGATATTGGTACTAATATTTTAGATTTTGCCCGAGTAAATCTCAAATTAACTCTACCAGATGAGGGAGAATTAGACATAAAAATTCGTTATTGTTGGCAAAATTGGTTAGCGGGAAATGTCTTAATTATTTTTGATGATGTACGGGATTATCAGCAAATTAAGGATTATTTACCACCGCAAGAGGAGAAACGCTTTCAGGTTTTAATTACCACTCGCAAGGAATATTTATCAGCGACAATTGCGACTTTTCGGGTAGAAGTTTTAAAAGAAGAAGATGCTCTTGATTTATTGCGTTCCTACCTGGAAAATAACAGAATTGACACACAAATTGAAGAAGCTAAATTATTATGTCAGGATTTGGGTTATTTACCCTTGGCGTTAGAATTGGTGGCAAGGTTGCTGGTACGACGACAGGATTGTAGCAAAATACGGCAGAAATTAGCAGAAAACGGCTTAGAGGAGCCAATTTTAGACAAAAATCCCAAGTTTCATGGGGAAATGACAGCAGAAAGAGGGTTAAAAGCTGCCTTTAATCTCAGTTGGGAGGAGTTGAATAGCGAACCAGATGCCCAAATTTTGGCACTTTACCTCAGTTTATTCGCTCTTGCGCCCTTTCCCAAGGGGATGATTCTGGATTTATTTCCCGATGAGGATGGGGAT
>NZ_JAPZSS010000309.1:0-1747 GCF_027532015.1 Microcystis sp. LE19-131.1A
AGTAAAAATATTTTGGCCGCAGGGCTTGCGGTGTCAGTCTGTAGAGCGACCATAAGACCAGAACAGAGTAAATCTGTTAAGGCAGGTGCGAAAAATCCTTCGGGAAAGAAGCAGAAACCCAAATCGTGAGGTTTGGGAATCACCGTCCGTTTACGGCGGTGAGGATGTCAAAGGCGATTGATCAATATAGTGGTTAGCTAGGGGAAAAATAGCCAGATTGTTGCCGAAAAAGGCTCTTTTAAGGGTTAATAGTTTCGTAAAAACGACAATCTTGACAGGGACCAGAGGGGTTAATCGCACAGCGTAACAGTTCGGATCTGGCGTTAAAACGACAACTAGCATCCCCCATCACCCAACGTCCTTCAATCAAACTTTTTTCGTTAGGGGTGGGAGCAGTTTGTACATAAAGGGAAATTTTGCGTAAACAATAGCCACCAATCTTGTATTGATACTGGTGGTGACGTTCCAAAACCGCATAGGTTTGTCCTTTTAAGGCCAAATAATTACCCGGTTGTGGCATCCAATCCAACTGTATCTCTCCCAAACTTTGCCGCGGATGGGTTAGAATAACCTCCGTTGTTAATGAATCTTGCTCCATGATTATCCCTGTATTCTGGGCTACCTTTGCTCAATGGTAGCTTAGATCTCCGAGTCGATTAATAATTAGGGTTTGCGGCAAAAAGTTTTTCGTGGGGGTAGGGTGTGGGGTGTAGGGTGTGGGGTGTGGGGTTTTACCCATTTTCAGGTGGTCAATTACCTAATTTTCAGAGACAAAGTAACTGAATTTTTCCCCGATCACTCCAATGGTCGGCACTTTTTTGGGGGAAAAAAGTCTAAAAACCTTATCCAACAAGGTTTTTAGATTTATTCAGCAAACCCTAATTATATCTCCTGCAAAAATCAAAAATCTTCGGTTAGGTAAGCAGACTCCCAGACAGAAGACTCCGAGACAGGGGGAGAAAAAAGACAAGGGACAACTACCCTAGAATTGCCAATTTCCCGATTAGAGTAGAAGATAAACCGCAGGATTTTTCCGAGAATTTAGTTTATGGTTTACCCCATCCCGCCTGAAGATAATCTACCGCAAAAATTTCCGAAAATTCCCTTAGATCGTCGTGCCTATGCTTTCCTGATCGACTTTGCCTCGATCTGGTTTTTAAGCTCCTTTGCTAGTGGTGCGCCTGTACTGCAATTCTTCCTTTTTCTCCTGATTTGGTGGTGTTTGCGGGTGTTATTAGTAGCGCAGAATCAGGGTCAGAGTTTAGGACGTTGGGCCCTGGATATGAAGATCATCGATCTACAACTTCAGCGTTTACCCGGAATTTTGGAGTTAAGCAAACGAGAGGCGATCGCTGGTGGCGGGGCAGCTTTAATGATGGTAGGGTTAAATACTTTTTTTGGCAATCCTTTAAGCTTGATTTTATTATCTTCGCCCCTTTTCGCCGATTGTGGTATGGCGATCGGTGATGAGCAATTGAACCGCGCTTTCCACGATCGCATCGGTGGCACGATTGTTATTCCCACCCGTCGGGGTTTTTCTCTCGATCTACGTTTAAGAAGGCTTTGGTATCAAGTTAAGGGCAGAATGAGAAGATAAATAGCAGTTATCCAGCAATTCTCATTTTAAAAAGTAACAAGTGATACAGACAGAAACAAAGCTTTAAGCAAGCTACAAAATGCGCTCCCGCGAGTGCGACTGCATCGCAGAGAAGTGAGTATATAGAGTATTTATACTCAAAATATTTGA
>NZ_JAPZSS010000044.1:0-4220 GCF_027532015.1 Microcystis sp. LE19-131.1A
TCCACCTAGGGCCATGAAGGCGCAGGGGAAGAGTAGTAAACCAGACCAACCGATGAAGACGAAACGGTCTCTTTTGAGCCAGTCATCGAGAGCATCAAACAGCCCTCTTTCTGGGGCGCGTCCGACAGCAATGGTCATGGGGGTTTTCTCCGAAAAATGTATATTATTGCTAAGATTTCGCCCTCTTCCCTCCATCCATCTGAGCAGGCGAGCAGATGTGTGGAAGAATTGTGAGAAATCTTTACTTTTCTTAACTTACACTATTTTGGAAAAAATGGCTAATGTTTTTCAGGTCGATCCTAAGAAAATCTAAAATTTTTCGGGAGACCACTTGCTGCGCCGAACGTCGCGCAGCTCAGTCGAGCCGTTGCGGGGGGAGATGGGGATTTGGGGATTTGGGGAGATATGCCGCCTCAATATTAAGTTTCATTTAGGGGGTGTTAGACCGATGGAAGTGGGATACTAGGATCAGAGAACCACCTTTTAAGCTAAACGCTGAAAGAGTTCACTAGAAACAAAAAGGAAGAAATTTATGGTGACAGTAACGCAAGCTGGGACTACAAGCTGTTCCACGACAGTGGTTAGGGGAATAGATCGGCAACTCATTGCTCAAATGAATCGACTTGTCTCAGGTGCTTTAGTTGATTTTTCTTCGCCCAAGATCAGGCTTGGACAAGCAGTTTGGCCATTATTGCAACCAGCAGCTAAACGCGCTCTAGATCGGGCAGTTGCCAATCGAGGCCAGACTCTGATTGTCAACTCCGCTTATCGGACTATTGCCCAACAACTGCTTCTTTTTCAACACGATCAGGCGAATCGATGTGGCATTACTATCGCTGCTGAGCCAGGAAAGAGCAACCATCAAAGTGGATTAGCTCTCGATATTGAAGATCATGCAGGCTGGCGACCTTTCCTAGAAGCTCAGGGCTGGAAGTGGCTAGGTCCATCAGATCCGGTTCATTTTGACTTTAAAGGTGCTGGGGTTCGTGACATTCGCTCAACTGCTATCCTGGCGTTCCAGCAACTGTGGAATCAAAACAATCCCAATGACAGGATTGCAGAGGATGGGCAGTGGGGTCCAAATACCGCCGCTCGTCTCGGTAAATCTCCTGCTAATGGCTTTGCTAATGGTCCGACTCTGGACACACCGATTGGTAGTGGGGGTAGCGTTGAACTAGGAGATCGCTTATTGCAACTCACGCGCCCACTTTTGGAAGGAGATGACGTGCGTCAAGTTCAGCAAGCATTAGTCCGCAATGGTTTCCAGTCAACAGTTGATGGTTTCTTTGGTCCAAAGACAGAAGAAGCAGTTAAAGCATTTCAACAACAGAAACAATTGCAACCTGTTGATGGCATCGTTGGACCTGCCACGCTTGCGGCTTTGGGACTCTCATCTTCCTAAAGGCAAACTGACATCAAAAATCCTGGAAACCAGCGAAAACAAAATGCAAGGAGAATTTACACAATGATCGGTCCAACCTTACGTTTATTTGACGGATTTGACCACACTTCTCCTCAACTTCGAGACGAAGTGATGGAACTGCAAGAACTGCTCAATGCCAAAGGAATTGCTGTCGTTATTGATGGCTTCTTTGGACAGGCAACCGAAATGGCTGTCAAACAATTTCAACGCTCTCGCAGTTTGGATGATGATGGAATTGTCGGTCCTCTGACTTGGGCCGCATTATCAGACGAGCAACCTCCTAATCTTGAACTTACATTTAATACGACAATTGCTCGCAATGATGCTTCCATGCTCAGACAATTAGAAGCGGCTCAACAGTTTAGAGCTTTTATTGAAGAAGGAGCTAACCAACAGGGCTTTCCGATTGCTGTGATTGCGGGCATTGGTTCACGCGAATCTCACTGGGGATTACTCTTAAATCCACCCGGTCCCTCTGGTACGGGAGATTTTGGTCACGGTCGGGGACTGATGCAAATTGATGACCGTGCTTTTCCTCAGTTTACCTCTACTGGTAAGTGGAAAGATCCCAGAGAGAACATTCTCTTTGGCTGTCAAGTTCTTGCTGACAACCGAGCTTTTATGCAACGCAAGACTAATTTGCAAGGCAAAGAGCTTATCCGTGCAGCTTTAGCTGCATACAATTCTGGACCTGGAAATGCACTAAGAGCTTTGCTCGACCGCGGAGATGTTGATTTCTTCACTGCTAACCGGAATTATGGCAAAGATACTCTCAGTCGAGCCGGATGGTTCCAGTTACGTGGTTGGAGTTGACTAACAAAGCAAGTAGAGTTGTTGCATGAGCTAAATTATTGGCAACAACTCTATACTTTAGTTCAAAGATTTAAACAATTTTATTGCTGAGATTTTTTCTAATTATGCCATTTACCGCCAAAGTCATTACCACAGCCGAATGGGGAGCGAGACCGCCAAAACTGGGAACGTTTCCTTTTAAAAGAACAGTTCCCCGTTATGTCATCGTCCACTATTTTTGTAAAAGGAGGTAAAAGCCACAATTAAACTTAAAACTCCATACATCGATCCAGTTTTATCCCCAAAAAAGAGGTGAATGACAATGAAAAAATCAATTGTTAAATGGATGCTTACTGCATTACTAACTACTGTTTTTGTGACTTTTGCCTATGGATTAGTTACCAACGTCTTAGCTCAAACTCCCTCTCCAACTCCTGCTGCTGTAACACCTTCCCCCCAAACTCCCTCCCCGACTGTTACTACAACACCTTCCCCTCAAATTCCCTCCCCGACTCCTGCTCCAACATCTTCTTCTAAAACTGAACCTGAGACTCCTGCGAGGTTCTCTCTCTTTGCGTTCCTAATAGCATTAGGGAGTGTTTTGGGTTTCTATACAATTACTGTCTGGTGGGTAAGCAGGGATAACAACGATGGTTTCTGGGAATTATTTTTTAAGCCTGTAGCTTTGACAGCAGGACAATTTGGTAAAGCTAGTCTTTCTAATTTTCAAATTTTTGGTTTCACTTTGGTGGTGCTATTGCGGCTTGTATACACTCTGTCCAGTCGTGGGGTGCTGAGTGGGCTATCAAATGATATTCTTTTACTACTAGGTATCAGCGCTGTTGGCACAACTGGTTCCAAGGTTGTAGCATTGGGAAACAAACGACTGACATTCTCTAATTGGGCCTGGTTGCGAAATCATGAATGGCTGACCATTGGTGAAAAAGGTTACGAGAAAAAACCAGAATTAGAAGATGCAAAATGGAGCGACCTAATCAAAAGCGGTGGTTCATTTGATGTTTACAGCTTTCAACTAGCAGGTTTTAGCTTGTTGGTAGCTGCTAGCTTATTTTTAGGTGTTTTCGGTACTGGTTCAGATCTGGCGACATTTACTTTACCGCAAAACTTTCTTTCTATTCTTGGACTGAGCAACGTTGTCTATCTAGGAGGGAAAGTTACAGATCCAAATTCTTACGAAGAACTCAACCAAAAAATCGATGAATTACGGACAGAAGAAACAGACTTAATTTCTCAATACCCTAATATTCAACCTGAAAGTTATGGAAAGTATATTGCCAAAGCGCGTATTGTTGCAGAGATGCTAAGGTCATTTTACGGTCAGAAAGGAACTTTTGGCGGTCAGTCTACCATTGAATTTAGTAAACTGATACCAAAGATTCCTCAAAAAGATCCCCAATTTCAGCCAGCGATCACTTAATGACAAAAGTGCGATCGCCAGAGAGCGATGCTAACACGTCGCTGCAACGGACTGATACTATAGACCTCTTGCAAAAATCAAAAATCTTCCGTTAGCGATCGCCGATCTTGTAAGCTGCGTTCCCTGATGCAACTCCTAATTACTCTGCCAATAAATTCCTGGGAACGCACCAAGATTATGGACTTTGAGCAAGCGATCGCATTTTTAGGATGCGTTCCCCGAAGCCTTTGGGTTTTGCCAACCAGATTTGGACAGAACTATAATAACAATTGTACTTAATCATGTACAACTCTGATGAGCGTCAACATTGTCAACTTTAGTGAAGCCCGAAAAAACTTTAAATCTGTAATAGATACAGTAGCCAATGATAAAAACTGTAGGCTCTTCGTTACCCTTTATGCTAAATCAACAGACAAGATGCCAAGACAACATACTTCTAACCCAAAAATTCCGAAAGTTTCTAAAGCCATAGCCTCTCCGTTTTATTAGTTTAAGTTTATTGTTGATTCCCTCGACCATCCCATTAGTTGTCCTTCGCTCGAAATAACTAATGATTTCTCCAAACCA
>NZ_JAPZSS010000169.1:0-5004 GCF_027532015.1 Microcystis sp. LE19-131.1A
GTCTTTTAACTCAGCGTCGGGTTTTGAAGGGTTGTCATCCGTTGTGATAATTGTACCAGAAGGCAATTGATAGCCTGTTAAATTCCCTTGTTTCCACCACCTCCAAGCCGTTCGATAACTTATTGCTGCTTTTTTTGCATAGTCTGATCGTCTCATGTCTATGTATTACTATGCCTGACTATATCTGACTATATTTGTATTGAAACTTTACAATACTAAATCCGTTGAGTATAGGCTACTGATGAAGACAGGCAATAGGCAAGGGGTAGGGTTGATTCATGAATCAACCCTACTAGGGGGTAGGGGGGATCAAAGGCAAAATCTATCTCTACAAGCTCAAGGGTTGCGGATCTAACTTCAAATCGGCAAGACTGACCTCACCGTGACCATTTACCGCCACCTCTAGGGGCAAATTGCCGTGATAAGCTTGGATTAACAGGGTTTTTAAGTCCTCGATCAGGGGATAACGGGGATTGGCTCCGGTACACTGATCATCGAAAGCTTGTTCGGCTAAATGGTCTAATTTGGCCATAAATTCGGCTTCACTTTCGGGAATTACCTCTTTAATACTGGCCGGAATACCGATTTCCCGTTTTAAACATTCGATCGCTAATACCAATCTTTCCACACTTTCGGTCTCGCTTTCTCCCCCCAATCCCAGGGAATGAGCGATCCTGGCATAGCGCCACTTCACGTTAGGATATTTGTACTGAGAGAAGGTCGCCTGTTTAAAGGGGGCATCGGTGGCATTATAGAGGATGACGTGGGAAATCATCAAGGCATTGGCCAGACCGTGGGGAATGTGGAAAATTGCCCCCAATTGGTGAGCCATGGAGTGACAGATGCCTAAAAAGCCATTAGCGAAGGCCATTCCTGCCATTGTCGCCGCATAATGGACTTTTTCCCGCGCTTTCGGGTCTTTAGCTCCGTTATGATAGGAACTGGGCAAGTATTTAAACAGCAGTCGGATGGCATCTTGAGCAAGAGCGTTAGTATATTCTGAGGCTAAAACCGAGACGTAGGCCTCAAGAGCGTGAGTTAAAGCGTCAATTCCGCCGTAGGCTGTCAATTTTTTCGGCATATTCAGCACTAATTCCGGATCGACAATGGCCATGCTGGGAGTTAGGGCATAATCTGCCAGAGGATACTTAATATTATTACGGCGATCGGTGACGACGGCGAAGGGAGTCACTTCCGATCCTGTTCCCGAAGTGGTGGGAATACAAACCATCAGAGCTTTTTCGCCTAAAGGGGGCAATTCATAGACTCGTTTGCGGATATCCATAAAACGCATGGCCAAGCTCTCGAATTCTATCTCTGGATGCTCGTAGAGTAGCCACATGATTTTAGCGGCATCCATGGGGGAACCACCACCGATAGCGATAATTACATCGGGATTGAAGGTATTAATGACATTTAAACCCCGTTCGACGGTTTCCAGGGAAGGATCGGGTTCCACATCATAAAAGATATTAACCGTGATGCCGATTTCTTCTAAAATTTCCTGTAAAGGTGCGGTAACTCCTAGGTCGAAAAGAGGTTTATCGGTGACAATAAAGGCCCGTTTTTTGCCGGCTAATTCCCGAATAGCGATCGGTAATGACCCGTATTTAAAATATACTTTTGGTGGTACTCGGAACCAAAGCATATTTTCCCGGCGCTCGGCTACGGTTTTAATATTTAATAGGTGGGTAGGTTCGACGTTTTCGCTGATGGAATTACCGCCCCAAGTGCCACAACCGAGGGTTAAACTAGGATCGAGACGGAAGTTATAGATATCACCAATCGCACCCTGGGAGGAAGGGGTATTAATTAATACCCGGGCCGTTTGTACGTTGTCTTCAAAGCGCTTAATATGTTCCCGATTAGAGGGTGCGGTATAAAGCACGGCCGTATGACCTCGACCGGCAAATAAGACCAGTTTTTCGGCTTTTTTCACCCCATCTTCAAAGTCTTTCGCTCGGTACATGGCTAAAATTGGCGAGAGTTTTTCGTAGGAAAATGGTTCCTCTAAGCCAATATTTTCCACTTCTGCGATTATTAACCTGGTATCTTCAGGAACAGAAATTCCGGCCATGTTGGCTAATTTTTCCACCGGTTGCCCGACGATATCGGGGTTGATATGACCATCTTTTAGGAGAATCCCGACGACTTTTTCCTTTTCTGCGGGGGAAAGAAGATAGGCCCCGCGATCAATAAATTCCTGTCGAACTTCTTCATAGATGCTATCGACAACGATTACCGATTGTTCGGAGGCGCAAATCATGCCGTTATCGAAGGTTTTACTGAGAATAATCGAGGAAACAGCCATTTTTATGTGCGCGGTTTCGTCAATTAAAGCGGGGGTATTGCCGGCACCGACTCCTAGGGAAGGTCTTCCCGAAGAATAGGCCGCTTTTACCATACCGGGACCGCCGGTGGCAAGGATTAAATTAATGCTGGGATGTTGCAT
Source organism: Microcystis sp. LE19-131.1A (assembly GCF_027532015.1). Classification (NCBI taxonomy): domain Bacteria; kingdom Bacillati; phylum Cyanobacteriota; class Cyanophyceae; order Chroococcales; family Microcystaceae; genus Microcystis; species Microcystis sp. LE19-131.1A. Next base: position 2,453 of record NZ_JAPZSS010000169.1, read on the forward strand.
TAATGCTTGGGAAAGTTCCACCGATGGCTGATCGATCCAACCAATAATACCAGCCGGTGCGCCCGCTTTCACGGCTGCTTCTAAGACTATTTTGGCCGCCGCGATCGTGCAGTCTTTGGCTCGCGGATGGGGGGAAAAAATGATGCCGTTGCGGGTTTTCAGGGCAATTAGGGCTTTAAAAATGGCTGTGGAGGTGGGATTTGTGGTGGGTACGATCCCCGCTAAAATGCCCACGGGTTCAGCGATTTTTTGCAATCCAAAGGATTTATCTTCTTCGATAATGCCGCAGGTTTTGCTGTGTTTATATTTGTTGTAGATGATTTCTGAGGCAAAATGGTTTTTAATCACTTTATCCTCTATTACCCCCATCTCTGTCTCTTGTACGGCCATTTTAGCCAAGGGAATGCGAGCGTTGTTGGCTGCTAATGCCGCTTTTTTGAAGATAAGATCTACTTGTTCTTGGCTATAGTTGGCAAATTGTTGTTGAGCTTTTTTCACCTGTTGAATCAGTTCTTCTAGCTCTTGTCTATTGGTAACTGTCATAACAATTTTGTAGATAAAATTACGGATTTTATGCTACTATAGCCTTTTTCGCCAAGGGACTCGCCTAATCTTGGGATTTTCTTTATAGTTTCCTAAGCATTGGTATTATAGAATACTAACAATGCTAGGTAATAGGTATGGGGAAGTGGGGAGAAGGAACAAGGGAGAAGGTTTTTAGCGTGCGATTGAGAGTTGCTCATACTATTAAAAACAGATTTACTATCAATACAAATTAGCTTATACTTCCTCTAATTTATAGGATATTTTGGACGCAAGCAGTTCGATAAACTCACTGACAGCAATTCTCATTTTGAAATTAATAGACTAGAAGGTTTCAAGTTCCAGTTTCAATCCCTAATAGGGTTTAAGATTAATTGGAACATCTAAAAACAAAAGAAAATCAGCCAAATTAAAATAGTTTCAATCCCTAATAGGGTTTAAGATTAATTGGAACGATTCTATTGCTATCTAAGCAAATAGAAATCTTGAGTTTCAATCCCTAATAGGGTTTAAGATTAATTGGAACTTGTAGAGAGGCTTTTTCAATTGCATTATTAATAGTGTTTCAATCCCTAATAGGGTTTAAGATTAATTGGAACGGGATAGGTTTAGCTCCTCGGCTAATCTTTCTACCAAGTTTCAATCCCTAATAGGGTTTAAGATTAATTGGAACATGGTATAATTAAGATACAAACAAAGAAAAGCGATCGCCCGTTTCAATCCCTAATAGGGTTTAAGATTAATTGGAACGTGTATTTTTCTGAATCGAAGCCATTAATTTTGTGCGTTTCAATCCCTAATAGGGTTTAAGATTAATTGGAACGATGAGTTAAGTCAATAGTATTGTCAAGCATCCTGTTTCAATCCCTAATAGGGTTTAAGATTAATTGGAACCCCTAAGTGATGTACTTAAATTAAGCAGTTTACTGTTTCAATCCCTAATAGGGTTTAAGATTAATTGGAACGCTCGTATTTGTCCTCACTGCGGCTACGAATTTCCGTTTCAATCCCTAATAGGGTTTAAGATTAATTGGAACAGGGTTTCGCAGTTGGCTAGTGGTTTGATAAACTCCGTTTCAATCCCTAATAGGGTTTAAGATTAATTGGAACACCAGTTCGGGATTATAAAGGCTATCGAGTAGAAGGTTTCAATCCCTAATAGGGTTTAAGATTAATTGGAACTAAGATGTGGAAAGAATGTCTGAAAGTAGATTATGTTTCAATCCCTAATAGGGTTTAAGATTAATTGGAACGAGTGCGTTGATAGGCACGTCCCTGGTGCGCCAGTGTTTCAATCCCTAATAGGGTTTAAGATTAATTGGAACTCAGTGAGACACTGGTCTCGCTGAAAATGGACTGGTTTCAATCCCTAATAGGGTTTAAGATTAATTGGAACAATACTCACATTCCCCTCCTTGCTCACTTTGACCAGTTTCAATCCCTAATAGGGTTTAAGATTAATTGGAACGAGATTGGGGTGTCAGATATTGAGGCACACCTAGTTTCAATCCCTAATAGGGTTTAAGATTAATTGGAACAAGTATGGACAAACAGGAAATAGGAGATTAATTATGTTTCAATCCCTAATAGGGTTTAAGATTAATTGGAACTTCTCTATCTCAGCTTGGCAGTGTCTCCATGCTGGTTTCAATCCCTAATAGGGTTTAAGATTAATTGGAACAAGTTTGGTGGCTACTCGAAATTGAAGAAAGCCAGTTTCAATCCCTAATAGGGTTTAAGATTAATTGGAACAGAACAGTACCAACAACAGTTAGGCAGTGCCGAAGTTTCAATCCCTAATAGGGTTTAAGATTAATTGGAACAATAAAGCTTTGCCACCAAAACCTTTATGAAACTGTTTCAATCCCTAATAAGTACCTAGGCAAAATTAATTACATACTCGCCTCCAAAATTGTCCAGCACTTTTTTAACGTAAGCGAGGAGGCTCTTTCGGTCTTTATAGGCGCTAAATTCAATCCATTCATATTTTAAAAATCTCCATAATATTT
>NZ_JAPZSS010000287.1:0-8833 GCF_027532015.1 Microcystis sp. LE19-131.1A
AAAGCAATTAAAGAGGCTTTGGCGTTAGTCCAGTCTAATGATTTGGTAGTCTATGAAGCTTTAAAGGTAAGAAACTTAGTCAAAAACCGTAAGCTCGCCAAGTCGATTTCCGATGCTTCTTGGTATCAATTCACTCAATGGTTTGAATTTTTTGCCAAGATTTATCAGATTGTTTGTGTTGCTGTACCACCGCATTTTACTTCTCAAGATTGTTCAGTTTGTGGAACAAGAGTTCAAAAAACATTAAGCACTAGAACTCATCAATGTTCTAACTGTCAAACAGTCATAGATAGGGATTATAATGCAGCAATAAATATTCTTAAAAAAGGGTTGAAATATTTGGGAAATCATCTCAACGGTACTGTTGAGCAAACAGAAACCGACCCAAACGCCTTGGGAGAGTCCGACCTCTGGATTTTGAATGGAGACATTGAGAATTTAAGCCGTCTCGTTGAACAAGGAATTTCCGATAGTGATAGGTCAAGAATCCCCCGTCACAGCCTAGCTTGACGGTGGGAGTATGTCAATAATCCTAGTCTATATCACATCTAACCTAGAGTTAAATTGATCTAAATTATTTTATCCATAGATAAAAAGCTATAAAAGTTATCGGCAAGAAGGGAGAAATCTTTTTCTGAATTACCCTGTATTATTTGTTCAGAAACCCTAATTAAGCCTAACTGTTAATAGCTTAATGATATGCAATAACATTAGATTCCATAGGTATAAACCAATGGGAGATATTTTCTAGTTTTTGATGGATTTGATCGAGATGATCCTGCACGGGTTGCAGGAAAGTTTCGTACTGTTGCATCTGAGTTTTTAAACGCACTAATGCCAGATTAGCATCGCGCCATTGTCGCTCCTGTTCTTCAAATTCACGAGTTTTTTGCTCTAAATCCGAGCATTGCTCATCAATAGTATCTCTGTTTTTTTGTAAATCCTCTTGTAGCTCCTTGATTTCTGCGGCTAAACGTTGACTTTCTTGGAGATTATTTTGATAACTATCCTCCAGGAGAATTAACACTGGTTCAAAGCTACATTTTTGGGCATCTTCTGGGGATAAAATTCCCTGTCTGCGTTGCAGAATTTTCAGATGTTGAGAGCAAATAGCTTGCCTTTCCCGAAGATTCCGTCTTTGTCCGAACAAAGTTTCTGCCAGCATTCCTTTTCTCTCCTGTTCCTCGGCTAATTCCGCCTCTAAATTAGCTCGCTGGGATTCATCTATTGTGGCCATTCTTGCCTCTAATTCTTCCACGGTTTGAGATTGGAGAGTTAATTCTTCCTCTTGGTCGTTGACAAAAATTTCCAAGCGATCGAGGTCTGTTTGTAAATTGTTAACTAAGCTCTCCAATTTTTCTAAAGGCATTTTTTCAAGAGCTTCTAGATCGATTTTACCATCAAAATCTAGGTCTGCTGCTTGGGCGAGACGAAGGAGCATTTGTCGAGTAGAATCAGTGGTTTGTAGGGTGAGGTTAAGGTGATCGAATAATTCCTGTTTTTGACTCAGAACAGTTTCTTGTATTTGTAGTTGTATTTTCGCTGTTTCCAAAACACTGCGACTTGTCTTTAATTCCCTGGCTCTTTGTTTGAGATGATTGAGCATTTGTTCGTTGACGACCTGGCGATTTTCTACAGCTTTTTTCTGCTCCTCTAAACTTTGCCAACAACTATTTAAAATTGTCTGTTGTCCCTGCACAGATTCAAGAGTTGAATAGAGAATTTGTGAGGGAGAATTACCCAGATCGTGATTATTGGCTAAACTCTCCGCTAGAGAGCGAATAAATTGTTGTTGTTCTGGGGAAAGATTGGGGAAGGAGTTGAAATTTATTTGTTCTTCTTCCAGGTGTCGCTGTTGCTCTATCAATTGTTGTTTTAGGTTTTCCAGTTCTTGTTTTTTGCCCTCTAAATAATCGAATTCTACTTCTATGCGCTCAATTTGCTCAATTCTTTCCTCCATTTCCATTTTCTGGCGGTTGAGAATCTCGCTTTGATAGGTGAGGGATTGTTTCCACTGAGCGATTTTCTCTTGATCTTCCTTATTGCGTTCGATCAAACGGGAAATCTTTTGCAGTTGTCGCACGATCTCCGCTCCCGCTAATTCCGGTTTTCCTTGCAGTTGACGATTATCGCTCAAATTCACCAAGAGAAGCGCACCTTCTCCTATGGAGTTAGTTTCGTCGCAGGTTAAAATATCGTTTCCCGCTATGGCACTCCACGTCTGATCTTTATGCTGACAGGCCAATAGTTTCAATTCGGTTTTGTAACCACTGATAAAACCTCTAGTCTGTTTTTTTACTTCTGCAAGGTATAGCACGATTAGTCTTCCTGTGTGATGAAAGTTTTTGTAATTGGTTTTAGAGAGAGTTGGTGATCGAGGCTAGGAGCGGCCTGTCTATAGTTTCAGTGTACCGATCGGCTGCCAAAAAATTTTAAATTTCTATTATTCAAGTTTTTCTTTTTGAGACATACATTTGTCCTCAATTTTTCCTCTTACCCACTGGAAAATTTTAAATTTTTGAAGATTTTTAAGCACCAATTTACTGACCTAGTCTCAAAAAATTTGGCAGTCAATCTCATAAATCGGCTGATGTTTTCTGACCCCTTTTACCTCTGGCTGCAGTTTGAATAAGCTGACCACACATCTAAATTATCGTTTAAGACGGCGTGAGAGCGAGAGGCAAGGATAGAAAGCTAGACCTTTTGTACTGAAAATTGCCAAAGCTAGTTTAAATGCAGCAAAGCTTACTGAAAAATATCTTACATAATTAGCTTATCAGATTTATTATTAGTGACAAGAGCAAGGAAGACAGCGTTTCTTCTCAATCTCAAGATGAAGTATGACGAGACTTGGTATCATCTCCAGACTAACACCTCCTCTTCCAGTATTGCCCAAGACTAGAGACTTCGTACCTCACCATTAAGATAACTGCTCTAGGTTATTCTAGACCAAAAGAAATAGCGTCTAGTGGGGGAGATTCCGAGAAATTAGGCAAGGAAGCTTCAATGAGATTGACATTCCCAGTATTTTACAATTGATTGAACTAGGACAAAGAACAAGAGAACTATTGATGGCGATCTCAGTATTGGTGAAAAAGTCGAGAGTATTTTAGAAAATTCCAACTATTCCTGGGGTCTTTTCCCTGAGAAGCTCTCGCTCAGGCTATAGTGATCGAAGCTGCTCTCATTCTCTGGGATATCGCCCTACCAAAACTCGACGGTTTAACCAGTCAAGGGGGGGCCACTGGCAAGGGTAAAAGCCAAAATGGTGGGGGCAACCGATTATTTAAGCAAACCTTTGAGCGAAAATGAGTTATGACTGCTGGTTGAGAGGGCATGAAAATCGGAGCAGATGCCTACATTGTCAAACCCTTTGAACCGATTGAGTTCATTTGCACCGTTAAACAACTGCTGCGCCGATAAAATCGCCTTCACCAGGGACAGTCTAGTCATGGTATAGGTCGAGATAGCTAAAAACGCCGCCCCAAATATTACTTACAGGAGAACAAAACAAATGCTTAACGATACCGATTTTTTTACTGGTGACGCTCAAAATACCGCCCCCGACACTCAGGAATTAGAAACTCCCTTCGGTGAACTGTACTTGCGATTTTATCTACCCTCTCAGGACGAGTTTGCCCTTAGTTCCGTGGGTATTCGCGAGGTGATGCAGCAACCAGTCGATCGCATTACCCCCATTCCCAATGCTTCACCCTTGCTTCTCGGCACGATCAATCTTCGGGGTCAAGTGATCTGGGTGGCGGATATCGGGCAATTTTTGGGGGATAGCAGCCCCTTAAACACCGATCGAGCCGAAATCCCTGTAATTGTGATTGAAGAACAGGAAACGATCCTCGGTTTAGCGGTGCAACGTTTGGGAGATATGAAATGGCTCGACCCAGATAAACTAGGTAGTGTCGTCAGTATTCCCGATCAGATCGCGCCATACGTGCGGGGAGAGTGGATTCTGGGCCAAGAATCAAAAAAAACCTTAAGACTACTCGATCATCTGGGCATACTCCGTTCTACCCGTTGGGCGGCTTAAAACCTCAAAAAAATAGCAGAATAGCATTTATAGTAATTATTTCTTGAAACTACTAACTACTTCACCACTTTATCTTTACTAGGGGAGGGGCAAATGCCGTCAGGGAAAGAATATGCGAAACTCTATGGTAAGGCGAACACCGCCTATTGCCAGGGCAACCTTGAGGATGCCGCCGTCATTGTCAAAGAAATGATCAGCAAGTATCCCGATGATGCCAACGTCATCCTTTTACAGGGACACATTTATGTCGGACTACAACAATACAGCTTGGCCGAGGGACGTTACGAAAAAGTGCTGGAATTGGCCAAAAATTCTGCCAATTTCTTTGAGCTGGTAGATTATGCTCGACGGGGTCTCGATCAGATTCAGCAATCGCGTTTTGAAGCCGAGAATGGAGATTTTATGATCGCCGCTGCGGAAAGCATTGCCTACAGCGAGGCAGCTTTCGATCCCAGTCAAGGTTTCAGCAATTCTTTGTCCGGGGGGTCGCAAGCGGCTGCTATCGAGCGACAACAGGAGGTAATGGACTGGGATAGTGGTCTTTTCAATGACGAGGATTTCGGAGAGCCTACGGCGGGTACAGTTGATTCCTATGGCGATGATTTTGGGGAATCCGAGGAAACCGCCTTTAGTTCCCTTATCCTGGCTGGTTCAGGCTCTCACGGTTCCCAGTGGTCCGGGGATTCTGCGGATGGAGAACCCCCTTTCCCCTTTTTGGAAGCAGCGGAGATTGACCCGCTGCAGGAAGGGTGGGGCGGTGGGTTAGGATCAACGGGAGAAGCCACTTTTACGGCTGACTGGCGGGAAAATCCCGTCACCGGTCGAGATCAGGAGTTATCCTATGCCGATGCCCCAGAAACAAGCACTTTTGCCATTGACCCGGAACTGCCCCGCCGACAAGCGGCGAAAACTGACCTTAATCAGGGCAGAGTCACTCAAAAAAGATACGAGGAAGACGAAGCCAGAGATTTTAGAGAACTAAAACTCAATGATGAGGATTTAGACGGTTTTTCCCAACTACGTCTGACGGATATAGGCGAAGAACTGGGGGAATCGGAGCTATTTACCGGTTCGGGAGAGGAAGCTTTAACTGCTGGTTTTGTCCCCGAACCCAGGGCGAGCCTTAATGCCAGTTCTGCTGTGGGAGAGCCTAGTTTTCATCCTTCTCGTCTAGAAATCCCCGATGACAAAAGAGATAGTCATCTTGGCCCTGTTTCCGAGCGCCTGCTCGGGCCAGTGGTGGAAGTCAATCTGGGCAAATTAGCCTTTTTTGTCAATGCTTCTTTGGGCAAAAAGCAACTAATTTTAGCGGCTTTAGCGGGTATTACCCCAGTGGTGTTAATTTTTGCCGTTAGCACCACCTCTTGGCTTTCTGCAAAAGTTGCCCCCAAAACAGCCCCAATACCACCAGCACCAGCCAGCCTTTCTCCTTGGAGTCAACCGAAACCAGCAATGATGTTATTAACTGGATTGGGAACCTTTGCCCTAACTTGGCTAGGTTTACAGTTGCTAATTAGTCAAATTAAGCGCAGTCTCGACGATTTGCAAAGCCAATTCGATCATCTTTCGGAAGGCAATTTTAACGCTAAAGCGACGATCTACTCGGAAGATGAATTTGGTCAACTGGCCAATCGTTTCAATCAGATGGCCCAGGTGGTGGCAACTATCACCACCTTGGCCCAAGGCCGCGCCGCCGAAACGGAACGGGAACGGAAAAATCTACAAAGGCAAGTAATTCGACTTCTCGATGATGTGGAAGGAGCGGCTCGGGGGGATCTGACAGTGGAAGCGGAGGTAAGTGCCGATGTTTTAGGGGCGGTGGCCGATGCTTTTAATTTGACGATCCAAAACCTGCGCGAAATTGTCCGACAGGTGAAAAAAGCGGCAAAACAGGTGAATCAAGCCAGTACCAATAGTGAATCTTTCGCCCGCAATCAGTCTAGCGATGCCCTGCGGATGGCGGAGGAGTTGGCCGTCACCCTTAATTCGGTACAGATGATGACCGACTCAATTCAAAGGGTGGCAGAAAACGCCAGGGAAGCCGAAGAAGTCGCCCGCACTTCCTCGATTACCGCTCTCAAGGGGGGCGATTCCGTGGAAAGAACCGTGGCGGGAATTCTGCAAATCCGCGACACGGTATCAGAAACGGCGCGAAAAGTCAAGCGTTTGGCAGAAGCTTCCCAGGAAATCTCGAAAATTGTCGCAGTAGTCTCTCAGATTGCCTCGCGAACCAATTTATTGGCTCTTAATGCCTCGATTCAAGCGGCGCGAGCAGGAGATGCAGGCCGCGGTTTTGCGGTGGTGGCCGATGAGGTACGTCAGTTAGCCTATAGATCGGCTAAATCTCTTAAGGAAATTGAACAGATCGTTTTACAGATTCAATCGGAAACGGGTTCGGTAATGATGGCAATGGAGGAAGGGATTCAACAGGTTATCGATGTCACCGAGCGCTCGGAACAGGCCAAGAAGTCCCTAGAAGATATTATCCAAGTTTCTAACCGCATCGATACGCTGGTGCGATCGATTACCGCCGATACGGTCAAACAACGGGAAAATTCCCTCAATGTCGCCCAAGTTATGCAGTCGGTGGAGTTAACCGCTCAGGAAACTTCCCAAGAATCTCAACAGGTGGCGGGTTCTTTGCAAAAATTGGTGAGTATCTCCCGGGAGCTGCTTTCTTCGGTAGAACGGTTTAAGATAGACTCGGAAGATAATTAATAATCGATGAGTGGTAATCAGTGGGTTATTGATCAGCTGCTATCGCTCAAGATTAACCGCTAGAGTTGATAAAGTTATGCCTAAACTTAGTCTCTGCATGATTGTCAAAAATGAAGCCGAAAATCTCCGGCGCTGTTTGGATAGCGTTAAAGAGGTGGTGGATGAGATGATCGTTATGGATACGGGTTCGACCGATGATACGATTGCTATTGCTCAAAGTTACGGTGCTATAGTTCCTAGCTACGATTGGCAGGGTAATTTTTCCGAGGCCAGAAATGAGGCTTTAAAATATGTTACTGGCGATTGGATTTTAGTTCTTGATGCCGATGAGGAATTAAATCCTGCTATCGTACCGAAAATGCGTCGGGCTATGGAAAAAGAGGAAAATTTAGTTATTAATTTAATCCGCCATGAAATCGGAGCCATACAATCACCCTATTCTCTAATTTCGCGGCTATTTCGCCGACATCCTCAAGTCACTTTTACCCGTCCCTATCACTCAATTATTGATGATAATGTGGCTATTTTATTAAAAAAAGAGCCTGATTGGAAAATAGTTGAACTGCCAGAAATTGCGATCTTTCACTACGGTTACACCGTCGATAAAATAGCCAGCCTAGATAAGTTTGAACGGGCAAGAAAAGCGATGGAGGGCTTTTATCAACAACATCCCCACGATCCCTATGTGTGTAGTAAATTGGGAGGGTTATATCTGAAGATTGGCAGGGATAAAGAGGGTTTTAAGCTGCTCAAACATGGTTTAAAATGCCATGGCTCTAATCCACATATTTTATACGAGTTATATTATCATCTCGCTAATTATTATTATTCAGTGGAGGAATTTAAGCAATCAGGCGATCATTTTGTTAAAGCGATTAAGCAGCCAATTTTAGATAAATTAAAACTGGGTGCTTATAATAATTTAGGTGGGTTATTATACGAAGCAGAAAAATACGAAGCTGCCTTATCTGTCTTTGAGAAAACCGTAGAAATTGATCCTAGCTATGCCGATGGTTACTATAATTTAGGACTGGTTCTCAAACAACTGCACCGGCTACCAGAATCGATTAAAGCTTATAAAAAAGCTCTCAAGTTAAACCCCGATAATCCCACTATTTACCAAAATCTAGGGGTGGCTTATATAGTTTTCGGTAGTTATAATGAGGCGATCGAGATTTGGCAAAAAGGCCTACAATTATTGAAAGATCAGGGTAATATCTCTCGCGCTGAAATGCTACAAGAAACCCTAAAAGCTTTGGGAGCAAGTGTATTGAAGGATGAACAGTAACTGTTCAGAGTTGTTGGCAAGATTGGGAGCATCCACTGCATTTAAATTGCGAATAAGCAGTTTAAATGCAGTACATCTGATTGCTAAAACCCTGTCTAGTCAACTCCTGTGAGGATTTTTGCGAATTAATTCTTAATAGTATGGGTTTAATTAAACTCAGAGAAAATAAAGCAATTGTCAGTTGTCAGTTGTATCAAAAATACTTTATAAGTCAATATACTGGTTCGGTATAAATAAATTTTTGAACCATGGTGTTAAAATAGCGATCGCTCAAGCCAATCATTATTAAATATCGTCTGATAAATTCGATTATGAACGTCAATTTTACCATGGCGTTTTACCACTAATCCAGATAAAAATAACTCAGGTAAATAGGGATTGTTATCAATCTGTATTGCTTCTTGATGGAGAATTTGTCGATACAAGGTTAATAATTGGGTTCGGTTTGGACTTTGAAGAAGGCGATCTTGAATGGTTTTTAAATGTTCGGGTTGATCCTGCATCTCCCAATCTTGAATAATTTTTTCTGCTACTAAGTTGGCCAACCATTCTTCTTCTTGATTAGAGGGGATTGGTTGCTCCCGCATTTCTCACAAAAAATGCGATCAATAATCCCAGAAGTCTTACTGGATAAGGGTTTTAATCCAGTGATCGCCTCGGAATAAAAACAACAGTGTGTTGACCGTTCAAGACTGAAGATCATAATCAATTAGACATTAGATAAAAAATGTTCTAAGTGCGTATTTTTTAGATAAATTAATTGTTTAATTAAAAATTATACG
>NZ_JAPZSS010000172.1:0-2233 GCF_027532015.1 Microcystis sp. LE19-131.1A
CCATCGAATAGGTAAAGGTTCTGTGCATTTGGCTAAATAGATTTGTTTGTCTTTAAATTTAAAAGCAGATTTGGTAAATTCGGCACTTCCTCCTTGATGTTTTTTCTTAAAGTTAGGATACTTAGTACGACCAGCAAAGAAGTTAGTAAAAGCTGTTTGTAGGTGTCTTAACCCTTGTTGTAAAGGTACACAGCTTACTTCATTGAGAAAGTCTAATTCTTCTTGCTTTTTCCAATGGGTCAACATTGAAGAAGTTTGAGCGTAGCCTACTCTTTCTTGTCTTTCATACCAAGCTTGTGTTCGTTCGTGAAGAGCTTTATTGTAAACTAATCTTACACAGCCCAATGTGCGCCGCAATAGCGACTCTTGTTCGGGTGTTGGGTAAAATCGGAACGAATAGGCTTTTTCCATACCTCACATTCTAGCATATATCGTGTAAATGCGCTAATATTTAACAGTAAAGCCGTCGTAGAACGACGGGGTTTCAGACCCAAATTTTCGATGAGGATAGGCACGCTCGAAGCCCTCTAGTTTGACGCTTTTAACGGCGGTGTGAACCCTTTCGCGCAATTGCTGATGATCGAGGCGGGGCATCCGCTTTAATTTCAAACCAAAAGCCACGTTTTGCCAAACGGTTAACCAAGGTAAAAGGGCGGGGGATTGAAAGACGATCGAGCTGCGGATGTCTGGGGCTTGTAGGGGTCGTGAGTGCAATTGTATTTCTCCGCCATCGGCACTTTGCAAACCAGCGGCGGTAGCAAGGAGGGTAGATTTACCGCAACCACTAGCCCCAAGCAAACAAACTACCTCACCGGAGCGCACCTGTAGGTTAATATCCTCAAAAACGGTACGGTAGCCATGGCGGGTTTTATAGCGTTTATGGAGATTTTTGAGGGTGAGGACGGGGTAATCAGTGGCGATACTCATTCCCTCACCCCCGCTCGCTCGAGTTCGCCAGTGAGAATTTTATCGGTAGCGGACTGACGTTGTAACTCTCTTTCCAGTTGAATCAGGCTCGGAGTTAACACTGGTAAAAAGGCGACCTCCCGCAGCCGTCGGGCCGTGTCGCTATTACGGAAATAGCCTTTTCCTCCCTTAATTTCCGCTTCTAACCCTACGGATTCCACCGCTAACCGGGTAATGTCCACTCTGAGGGTGAATAGTTGGCGTGTTCGTCCGAGATCGAAGCTTTCTAGGGTGCTGAATTGCTCGATTGTCTTTTCTAGACGAGTCAGACGCTCCCGGGCGCAGAAATAACGATCGCTGGCTACCGCTGCCTTTCCCCCTAAACTTTTCTCTGTCTCCGCGAGGGATTTACGCGTAATGCCAAGGGCCAGTCCGCATTGTAACAGCAAGAAACAGGGGCGGACTGAGGGTAAAAATTTTGCTGCTTCCAAGCTGATAATCCAGTCGTGAGATAACTGAACTCGATCGAATTCAAGGGTACTGGTGCGGGAAGCCTGTAAACCCAATAATTGTAGGTCTTCACCCCGTTTTAACCCCTCTGCGAAGGAGGGAAGGGCGAGGATAAGAGTTTGTCCAGATGTGGTTTGAGCGGCAACGGCTACTATGAATTCTCCGTTGGAGTCGAGGTTAGAGGCCCAGGGCAGGAAGCCATTAACAGTGACGTTTTCTCCCTCGATCTTTGCCTGTAAACGCAGCTCCTCGATACCGCCGAGGTACTTCATCGCGTTGGAGAGTCCTGTGGCTCCGGCTATCTCTCCCTTGAGAACAGCAGGTAGAATTTTGTTTTGTAGGTAAGTGTTATTACTGGCGGCCAGATATTGAATGAAGACGCGCTGACACCAGAAAACAAAACCGGTGGTCAGGCAGCATTGGGACACAGAAGAGATCGCCTCTACTGCCTGTAGTAAGGAGCCACCCCGGCCCCCTAAGCTTTCAGGTATAGCATAGCCGAACCAGCCCGATTCTCCTAGCTTGGTTAGGGCCGAACCGACGTTGAGATTAGCTGTACCGTTGTTGAGGTCAGTGGCTCTTTCTTCCAGAAAAGAAAGGATTTCGGAGCCTCGATCGAGCATAATTGTTCTCTCCTAGGGGTGAATATTTTCAATCGAGGTCAAACTATCTATAGCTGGACTTCCCCGTTGACAAAAAGCCATAACCTGTGCTGTAGAAGGGATTAAGAGAATTTCCGCCGCCCCGTTACTGGGTACAAATCAGGGAAACTTCCAATAAATCTAACGCTTTTTGTTGCAGTTGGGTCGGTCGAGTT
>NZ_JAPZSS010000182.1:0-12217 GCF_027532015.1 Microcystis sp. LE19-131.1A
AGAAGATGCAAGGGTGATGCAAGGGTGATGCAAGGGTTTTAAGAGATTCTAGCAGATTTAAGTGCATTTGGGAAGCTCTCAATCAAGCTAAAAGCCCTTTCCTGTAAGGTTTTTACCATTATTCAGCAAACCCTAATTAAAGGAAATACTCTCTCATCTCTACCCCATAAATCCTGAACTTTAATAAATGCCAAAGGTTCATTGAATTTCCAAGCTAAAAATACCATATAAGCGATTAACCCACAGGGTATTAATAGGAGGAAAATACTTTCTCTCTTGGGCGGTTCTTTTTTCTTTAAATATTTCCAGAGTAATTCGATAGCAAAAGCCAGAAAAATTATTACTCCTGTGACTCTAGTTAAACTGGCAAAAAATCCAAAAAATCCAGACCAAAAGTATTTCTTATTCAGAAAGAAATAAAAACAAGCAGCGGTGGTTAGCAAATATAAACTTTCTGTATAAAAACAGCTATAAAAAAAGGAAGTAGGAAAAACCAACATAAGAATTAAAACTTTTTCACAGCCTCTTTTATTCAGATAAATATTACTGATTTTATAAACAAAAAATAAGGCAAGTATTAGACATAAATTAGAAAGCAAAAGACCAGAAATAGGCACACTTAAGGAAGTTAAAGATGCAATTGCTTTGACTAAAATAGGATAGAGAGGAAAAAAAGCAACGTTCGATTGTTTTTCGGTATTGTATGAATATCCCCCCTGAATAATGTCGTTATACCAAGAACTATCAAAACGAAAGAAAGAATCCAAATAATGATTATCGGGAAACCAATGCCAAAAACGTTCTTGAGGAGATGAAGATTCATTCATCTGACTAAAACTGAGTCCGATTAGGTGCATCAGTAAAAGTGTTCCTCTCCAAATGATGAAAATTTTTAATATATATAAGAAAAGCTTTCTTGATTGACTAAAGTTGCTAGTTTCGTCCTTTAATTCCATATTATTGATTTCTCCTAAAAAAATTTTATGGTTGAGTTTGAATTAGGAAATAAATAAATATGACCAGTTTTAAGTCCAGGGTTTTCCCGAACCTTGCCATGGGAAAACAAAAGTAAATTGTCTTAGTAAATAGTTGAGTCTGATTGCTCCTAACCGCATCTTTCTGTGAACTGGATTTTAAGATAGAAGGGGGAACAATATTGTTCCCTAGATTTTTCCTGATGCTATTTCCACCGAGTAATAACAGAGGAGAGGTGAAACCCCTCTATCAAAATTCTAGGTGACAGGAAGGAAAAACTATCGAGAAAATTAGCGAAAATTAAGATAAAACGGGGATGAACTAGGAAATTTTCAGCCCGCGAATCGCATAATCTAATAATTCGATAGGATGAATAACGGGTGTATCTTTTCCCTGTAATTGTAGATGTTTTTTAATTTGTAGGGAACAACCCGGATTAGGAGAAGCAATCACCGCAGCCCCAGTATTTAATAAATTGCGTACTTTCTGCTGACCTAATTCATCGGCAGTATCTGGTTGTAGCATATTATAAACTCCGGCACTACCACAACACAGGGCTGCATCGATAGGTTCTTTTAAGTTAATATTGGGGATTTTTTGCAATAATTGTCGTGGCTGCACCGAGATTTTTTGTCCGTGTAAAAGATGACAGGCATCTTGATAAACTAGGGTTAATTCTGTCTCGGTAATCGGCGATAAATCAGCAGTTAACCCCACTGCGGCTAAAAATTCTTGGGCATCGCGTACTTTAGCCACAAACTCCTTAGCCTTATCTTTATATTCAGGATCATCAGCTAAAATATGATGATATTCCTTGAGAGTATGACCACAACCCGCCGCATTGATAATAATATAATCAACCCCAGTTTCTGCGAAACTATCGATCATTTGTCTGGCTAAACTTTGTGCTTGTTTTTCCTGTCCTTGATGTGCGGGTAAAGCGGCACAACAACCCTGGGTTTTTGGGATAACCACTTCACAACCATTGGCAGTTAAAACCCGCACTGTCGCTTCATTTACTGACGAGAAAAAGAGGCGCTGCACACAACCTAAAACTACTCCCACCCGATAGCGTTTTTCCGTTTGAGAGGGAATAACATCGGCATAGTTTTTAAACAGAGAATTTAGAGTAATTTTGGGTAAAATTGATTCCATGGCCGCTAGACGAGGAAATAGCATTTTTAAGATACCCGATTTCCTGACTAGGGTTTGTAATCCTAGGGTTTGATATAACCAGAGGAAAGGTAAAAATAATTTGAGACGGACGGGATAGGGAAAGAGATTAAAAATGAGAAAACGAATAATTTTATCTTTAAAACTGCGGGGTTGATTGCGTTCCACCTGCGGACGAACTGCGGCGATTAATTGATCGTATTGTACTCCCGATGGACAGGTACTAACACAGGCTAAACAGCCTAAACAAGTATCAAAATGTTGGCTAGTGGTTTCGTCTAAAACTGCTTCCCCTTTGTTGATGGCATTCATCAGATAAATTCTGCCCCGGGGGGAGTCCATTTCTTTGCCAATGACTCGATAACTGGGACAGGTAGATAGACAAAAACCACAGTGAACACAACTATCGATTAATTCTTGGGCAGGGGGATTCTTGGGGTCAAATCCTTGATTTTTTTGGTCGATTAATTCTTGAAAGTTAACGGAATGTTCGGAGGTTTGCATGATTTTAAATTAGATTTTGTTAAGAAAGCGTTCAGGACTAAAAATACCGTGAGGATCGAATTTAGTTTTTAGGGTTTTCATCATGGTAATCGCGTTACCTGTATAGCCCCAAGGTTCAATTTTTTCCTTTAGCGATGGAGGTGCGGTTAACACCGTTAAATAACCCTGATTGTCATGGCATAAAGAGCGAATTTTGTCAAGATTTTCCTCCGATTTTAAGATAACTTTACCCACGCCGCTACTAATATTAATCGAGGCTAGTCCGTTAATTTGGTCGATCACTAGATCTAAATTGCTAGGTAATAATCCTATTTTGCCGAAAAAAATGCCCTCTTGATCATAATTATCGATTGTTTTTCGGTATCTTTGCCCTAGAGAAACTTCTTCCTCATCCCGATAATAATTAGTCTGACAATCTAACTGTTGCCCTAAATAACTCACCTGTTGCGATTGTTCGCTAATACTTTCGGGAATGCTTTGAAAACGCAGCAGTAAAGCGACTTTTTCCTCTAATCCTAGTGCTTGCGTCATCCCTGGGTTTAAACATTCAGCCACGGTGGGAGTTAGGGACGATTGCCGAATAACTTGACTCAATTTGCTAATATTTTCGCTATTTCCAGTGATTATCAGGGTTTCTGAGTTAGGGGTTTCGGGATACAGTCGCAGGGTAATTTGATCGATAATCCCCAAAGTGCCGTAGGAACCCGTAAATAGCTTCATCATGTCGTATCCCGCCACATTCTTGACCACACGCCCTCCAGCTTTAGCAATCTCGCCATCGTGACGGATAAAGGAGAATCCTAGGATCAGATCCCGGACTCCACCGTATCTTTGCCGCCATGTTCCCGCGTCGGCCGTGGCCATAATACCGCCAATCGTGGCATTAGCGGCGTAACTGGGATCAAGAGGAATAAATTGACCGCTAGGAGCCAAAAAAGCCTGTAAATCCGCTAGTTTAAGCCCAGATTCCACGGTTATAGTTAAATCTCCCCTAGCATGGTCAATAATCCGGTTGAGATTTTGGGTACTGACTAAAATATCCGGCGACTCGACTAATCCACCCCAATCTAATTTACTACCTTGACCGTAGGCCAATAAAGACAGACGATTTTCGTTGGCAAAACGCACCAGAGAGGATAAAGCGGTTGTATTAGCGGGATAAACTATAATTTCAGGACTTTTGCCCCTAATTGCCCTTGATAATCTTTCTTGTTCCTCTTTTGGCACTTGTTGCCAGGTAATAACTGTCGTGTCGGGGGGTAAAATAGAAGTTATCTGAACAGCGATCGCAGTCATATTTTACAAAAGAATTGAGGAGTGAGGAGTCAGGACTTACCGGCCGATAATGGCGAAGAATGGGGGTAATGCTGGGGCTAATCAGTAATTTTGGGCCTCTATTAATTAGATTACCTTAGTTTGACTCTCCATCTCCGATGTCGGGCAATTCCAGCCATACTGAGGCACAAAGAAGCTAATAACTAACTGCTAAATTAGCCATACACTCGTGCCATAATGTTAGATTACCTCGATCAGTAAGCCAAGAAGTAATGAGTGTAAATTGGACGAATAGCCGCGCCAAGCGATTAAGTGCCTTACCCCCCTACGTTTTCGCCCGCTTGGATGAATTAAAAGCCTTAGCCCGCAAAGAAGGACTAGATTTAATCGATTTAGGCATGGGCAACCCGGACGGTCCTGCCCCGCGTCCAGTTATCGAAGCGGCCATTCAAGCTTTTGAAACCCCCCAATTTCACGGTTATCCCCCCTTTGAAGGAACCGCCAGTTTCCGAGAAGCGATCGCTAAATGGTATGATCGCTCTTATGGTGTGGAACTCAATCCCGATAACGAAGCTTTACCCCTGCTAGGTTCCAAAGAGGGCCTATCTCACCTAGCCCTAGCTTATGTTAACCCCGGCGATGTGGTCTTAGTTCCCAGTCCCGCCTATCCCGCCCATTTTCGCGGTCCTTTGATTGCTGGGGCGACGCTATACCCGATCATTTTAAAAGCAGAACAGGATTGGCTGATAGATATCGATTCTATCCCCGAAGATGTGGCTAAACAGGCGAAAATCCTCTATTTTAACTATCCCAGTAACCCCACCGCCGCCATTGCCCCCCGAGAATTTTTTGAGAAAATCGTTGCTTGGGCCCAGCACTATGAGATTATGCTCGTCCATGATCTCTGTTATGCTGAATTGAGTTTTGATGGTTATCAGCCCACCAGTTTATTAGAAATTCCGGGGGCAAAAGAGATTAGTGTGGAATTTCATACCCTCTCGAAAACCTATAATATGGCCGGGTGGCGCGTCGGTTTTGTCGTGGGCAATTCCGATATTATTCAAGGGTTACGCACCCTGAAAACTAATCTCGATTATGGCATCTTTTCCGTCATCCAAAAAGCGGCCGAAACCGCCCTACAACTGCCGGATAAATACGTCAAACAAGTACAGGAAAGATACCGGCAGCGACGAGATTTTTTAATCAAAGGTTTGGCGCAATTAGGTTGGGATATTCCCCCCTCTAAGGCGACAATGTATCTCTGGATTCCCTGTAGCGTCGGCATGACTTCCACGGATTTCGCCCTCAGCGTCCTCCAAAAAACTGGTGTTGTTGTCACTCCGGGCAATGCTTTTGGAGAGGGAGGGGAAGGTTATGTGCGCGTCAGTTTAATCGCCGATATCCCGCGATTAGGGGAAGCCTTACAGCGCCTCGAAGATGCGGGAATTCGCTATCAGTAAGGAGAATTTTTCCCCTTGATTTACCCGCCAAATCCCTCTAGGCACTGGCTAAAATTGTATGATGGAATTTTATCGCGGTAGCTTGCCACTTCCATGACCTACAGCTTAAGAATTGCCGATATTCCCGTCAGTGAAAGACCGAGGGAACGTTTAATCAGTGTCGGGGCGAAAAACCTCAGTAACGCCGAATTATTAGCGATTTTACTGGCTACAGGTCAAGGTAAGGGGAAACTCTCGGCGGTGGGTTTAGGACAGCATATTCTCAATGAATTGAGTAAATATCGCCGGGATCCTTTGGACGTTTTGAGGGATATTCAGCCCCAAGAATTAACCGCTATTCATGGCATTGGACCGGCTAAGGCTACTACTATTCTAGCGGCGATCGAATTGGGAAAACGAGCTTTTCAACGACGACCGACGGAAAAAATGGTTATCGATAGTCCCGATACCGCTGCCGCTATCCTTGGCCACGAACTAATGTATCAGTCTCAGGAACGTTTCGCCGTTATTTTACTCGATGTCAAAAATCAGTTAATCGCACTCAAGGTGATTACTATCGGCACAGCCACGGAAACACTGGTACATCCACGAGAAATCTTTCGAGAAGTAGTGAAACAATCAGCTACTAAGTTAATTATCGCCCATAATCACCCCACCGGGTCACTTGTGCCTAGTCAAGACGATATTTTACTCACAGAACAATTATTACAGGGAGCTACCTATCTAGCCATTCCTCTCCTAGATCATTTGATCCTCGGTAATGGTAACTTTCAAAGTCTTCGCCAAATCACGGATCTTTGGGAAAAATATCCCCAAGAAGATTGACAGAAAAGACACTCGATCTTTGTAGTTTAATTTTTTAGCCGTTTCAATTGGGCGTTAATTTCCTCAAATATTATGCGATCGCTATAAAGGATTGGGGAGAAAACCAAAAATTTTGGCCGCTCCTCCTAAAATAGCAACAACCAAAGCTATCAGAATCCAGCAATTCTCATTTTAAGGTTTCATGACATAAAAAGCCTTATAACAAGAGGGTTGTACAATTCTTAACAATTTTAGTGATCGCTGAAACGGCGCAAAATCGTTCTGAATTTATTTTTGCTGATCAGAATCCCCCGACTGGTAAATTCCCGATCAGCGACTCTTGCAGTTAACCCTTTAATTTCTGCGGTTAGTCGCTCATCTAAACCAGGACTTGATCTTTCTCCTTTGCAAGGATCGGGATCGTCTCTCGTGTATCTGTTTGAAACTATCATTCCCTTTGCTGAGGTGACAGCCGTACCAGAAAGCAGCAGTCCGCTCGCTTTGGGATTGCTATCCTTGGGATTTGTCACTGTCAGCGCCGTCTCTTTTCCATTACCCAAGGGCAGCACTAACCATCGAGCCGACAGCAATCTTGCTCGAGGAGCGTACCTACTGTCCGCACTTCTTAACATTCAATTGATAATTTTTACTAATATATTGCTTACAGCCCTTTGCCAATAAGGATTATAGCCACAATGATGGATTTTTGTCAGGGTGAAGAATTATAAATTTTTTTCTCAGAAAAAATCAATTATTGAAAATGTTCTCAATAGTAGTTTCTACAATGAAGGTTTTTCGTCAAAACATCTTGGGAAATGTAAAGATATGTAAAAGTATATGAAGAGGTGGGGAATGTCGGTGCTAAAAATCCCTGTTTTGTCAGGAAAAAATCGAGCAGCCACCCCGAAATAGTGGTAATAGTATTGAAGGAGTGGTCTTAAAAGTGATGATATGACTGACCAGAATGGCGTGTTAGTAGAAGAACAAAGCGAGGATATTACCCGTCTAGCGGGTCAATTAGCCACCGAGTCGCCGAAAAATCAATTACAAATCCTGACACAATTAGCCGAGGCCGGAGAAGGTGGCCTAACTGTGTTGAGAGATTTTTTATTAGCCAGGCGCCCGACTCCTGTTAATCTGGTGACAGGTAAGGCCTATCAGTTGCTATACCAAGATAATAGCGCTCAGAGCAAGGAATTTTTAGCTAATTATTTCCCCACGGGTGTTGTTCCCCTAGACAGTGCTAAAGGTATCGATTATCGACTTTTACAGGAACTATTGGCTAAACAGGATTTTCAAACTGCCGATAGTCTCACCCGTCAAAAACTCTGTGAATTAGCAGGAGAAGGAGCAATACAGAGGAAATGGGTCTATTTTACGGAAGTAGAAGCTTTCCCCAGTGTAGATATTCAGACTATTGATTATCTTTGGTTAGTTCATTCGGAAGGGAAATTCGGTTGGTCGGTGCAGCGCAAATTATGGCTCGGTGTCGGTCAAGATTTCCCGAAACTTTGGCCGAAAATTGGCTGGAAAAATGGCAATAATTGGACAAAATACCCCCAAGAATTTATCTGGGATTTAAGCGCTCCCGTCGGCCATTTACCCCTGTTAAATCAACTGCGTGGGGTGAGAGTGGCTGCCTCTTTATTTTCCCATCCCGTCTGGAGTGAAAAATAGATTAGCGATAGTAAAAATCATAGTTTTTTAGGGCATTCAGTCGGGCTAAATTGAGACGATAATGATAACCTAGTCTTTTTTGGAGAGGTTGCCAAAAATCTTTTTTAATGGGAGGTTGATAACTGGCATCAAGATGATTGCTTTTGTTTTTGAGTATTAACCAAGCTTCACTGATATCTACTGTCCACCCGACTTTTGCTGCCGCTAGTCCCATAATACTGCCTTCGCCACTGTGCATTCCTTTCATTTCTAAATAGAGTGCTATCTTCCCCCAAAAATGCAAAAACTCTTGCTCTTTCCCTCCATCTCTAGTGACTATAAATAAAGACTCTCCAATCCAATTTACTTGTTCACTCGGAATTCCTAGTTTTTCAGAAACCCTAATTAAATTAGGTAAATCTCGAGGACGATATTTTTTATTATGCTCAACCATACTTTGATGATAACCAACGATACCTGGAGTAAAATCAAGATTGTCCGATAATGATTCTATTAGTCTTGTATCCGCATCGACAAAAATAGCTGTCGGAAATAACTTTAAACTTTTTTCTAGAACAAAGCGTTTATCATTATAACAATGTAAAATCCCTTTTTGAGTATGTTTAAAAGCGATAACATTGGGACTATTATCAAAATACTGAGGCGCATCAGTTCCCACCACTAGACTGCCCCCAGGGGCGTATTTTTTTAAATCTTCAGCCAGAGTTTTAGTTAATTTTTGATACTTTTCTCTTAGGGCTAAAGTGCAAAAACAATAATTTGCTGTCGGTTCGGAAGAATTGCTCATAGATTAGTAATATCTGGAATTTTTGCCCTCAGTATATCAGCTTTCTACATTTTCGGGACAATTTCCTCTAAGGCCGCTTCTAGATTAGGATAACGATAGTCAAAACCGATCGCTTGGGTGGCTTTTGGCAGCACTTCTTGACCTTCTAAGACGATTTTTGCCCCTTCTCCCAAGAGAATTTCGAGGGCAAAATCCGGCACTGGCAACCAAGAAGGACGATTCATTACTTCCCCTAATATCTGACAGAATTCTTTCATCCGGACGGGATTGGGTGCAGTAGCATTGAACGTGCCGTTAATTTCTGGGCGATCAAGACAATAGATAATTAAATTAATTAAATCATCCCGATGAATCCAAGAAAACCACTGACGACCGCTGCCAATCGGTCCGCCGGCAAAAAGCTTGAAGGGTGGGATCATTTTCCCTAAAGCACCCCCATTGTCTAAAACAATACCCGTGCGAAGAATGACTAAACGAGTGCCGTAATCTTTAACTTTTTGGGCGGCTGTTTCCCACTTTTTACAGACATCCGCCAGAAAATCGCCACCGGGAGGGCTGTTTTCGTCAAAACTAGCGGTTTCGCTGGTTCCATAGTAACCGATCGCCGATGAGTTAATTAAAACTTTCGGTTTCTGGGCAGCAAGTGCGATCGCCTCGACAATTTTCTCGGTGCCGATTTCCCGACTAGCGACGATTGCTCGTTTTGCTTCACCGGTCCAGCGTTCCGAAATCGGTTCTCCCGCTAGATTAATCACCGCATCACATCCGGAAATCTCTTTTTGCCAATCCCCCGATTCTGTGGCGATATAGGGAATAATCTCTATCTTAGGATAGATTGACTTTGGGTACATTCTTCGGGCTTTATCGGGATTGCGAGTCAAAATTAGGATGTCATCGCTGCGATCAAGGAGTTTGACCACCAATCGACTCCCCACAAATCCTGTCGCCCCAGTAATCGCTATTTTCATGGTTTCTTGACTAAATTTATCCTTATTTTAGCTGGTTTTTAACTATCAGAATTCAGTATTCAGGAGTCAGGAGTCAATCAGGAGATTATTTTTATTTATTCTCCCCACACCCTACACCCTACACCCCACACCCCACTTCTCACTTATCCTGATACCCCATCCCGTTGGCTGCCGCGTAACGATTCATAAAGCGCATAAAACGCTCCCAGTGTTCATCGGTGATTTCAAAACCACATTCTACCCGTTGAATTTCATCTCCTTCATCTCCTCCAAAAATAAACTTAGTCGAGTTGGGAATAACTGTAATCACTCCTTCCTCATCGGTGAGACGGAGATCGCCGTAGGTACGAGTGGTGAAACTTTGGAAACGTTCGATCGCTTTCAGGGTTTTAAAAGTCATCAGGACATTGCGAATCCCGGTATTTTTATTTTTGCGGAGACTAACACCGCTTAATTCTTCTGATAAACCGACAAAAAACTCGATCGTGGGAGTGGTCATAGGTGTGGGTATAAAATTTTAGTTATTGATTTTCTCTTAATTACTTTTGAAGGGAAAAAGTAGTTCATGATTACTAATAAAGTAACCATGAACCGAAAAACAAGCTATTCCGCTTCTCCACCTTGGATTTTGAGGAGGAGAAAACCCCAAGCTAATCCGACGAGGACGAGAACGATCGCCACGATCGGCCCATTAAATAACATACTTTCTGCGGTCATGGTGATTGCTCCTGAGCCTACAATAATCGATCATATAGATAAGTGGTATTTTAACCTACGAAGGCGATCGACTGCTGCCGGACTGGGGCAAAATTGAAGGAGAAAATCGGCCAATAACTCTGAGAACTTTTTTAGTATATATGTTCTAGCAATCCTCAAGGAAAGATGCTCACCCCCAGGCTAGATGTTTTTAATACTATCTTTATATTTTTTGTCGCCACTTTGTGTTAGTGTCTTATCTGCTTAATTCTTCAGTTATACTAGGAAAATTAAGTATTGATAACTATTGATGATGACTGGTAAAAAATCATTTATGCTCAAGATCAAGTTAATACTATTTTTAGGTTTGTTGCTGCTGAGTTGTCAATCGACTAATCTCAATGGTAATAATAGTTCGATGGCTCAGATTACGACTGAGAATCAAGGGCAAATATTACCGATCACGGCCAAAGCAGATATTAATGGTGAGATAATTGAGTTAGAAGTGGCTCAAACCCCCGAACAACAGGCCAAGGGTTTAATGTATCGCTCGTCTTTGGAGAAAAATCGCGGTATGCTATTTCCCTTTGCACAACCTCTGATGGCCGGGTTTTGGATGAAAAATGTCTCGATTCCTCTAGACATGATTTTTCTAAAAGATGGTATAGTAAAAGCAGTTTTGCTTAATGTCCCCCCTTGTGCGGTGCATCCTTGTCCTGTCTATGGGCCAAACACCATGGTTAATCAAGTGATCGAACTAGCTGGGGGTCGAGCGAAAGAATTAGGAGTGAAAGAAGGAGATAAAATTAAGATTGAGTTTATCTCAAGACCTTAATTTTTGAAAATGGGGTTAACTTTCTTATAAAAAGTGTCCCTTGTCTGGAAATATAAGTATGGCTTTTAGAAGCTATTACGCATTTATACTGTTTAAGATATAACCATATCGATTAGGATTTTTATAGTCTATCAAGTCATAGATTGAATAATCTTTACTCTTGCTATAGATTAAACAGAGACAAAGTTCTGCTAGACCTAACGGGACTATCTTAAGAGAGCCAGCGATTTTTAGGAAAGCACTCTCTATCATCGAGATAGCTTAGATACAGAAAAAACGGTCGCAAGACTAACCGTCCTTGAAACCGATCAGGTGGTGTTTTGTTGAAATTACGAGATATACTATTGAGGAAAAAGTCCCCCTATGTCCACGATTGCCTATTCCCAATTCCGACAATTTCTACAAGAGGAATTGTCCCTTCCCCAAGAATCGATCGCTATGGCCGAGCGATCGATCCAATCTGATAAAATTCATTTACCGATGATTCTCTGGCAGTACGGTTTAGTGACCTTGGAACAATTAGATAAAATTTATGATTTTCTCGAAGAGGTGGTCTAATCTTACTATTGGTAACTATTGACAAGGAGAATAATTGCCATGGCTGCGCATAGTTTCTGGCACAATTTGAAAATTCCCATCTTAAAAACTACCAATCATCACTTGAGAAGTGGGTTTAAATAACCCACTTTTTTAATAGCTATACAATTGAGAATTATCGATTAACTGCTCAGTCCATGAAACCCCATGACCAATTTGCCAAAAATTACCTTGAACAATTACTTTCTCCCCTGGGAATCGTCGAAATCAGCAAAGAAGTCAGCGACGAAACCCGACAGATAGATGTATTTTTTTCCCCCAATCCCGAACCCAACCCCGATTATCTGGGATTATTAGGCAGAATTGTCCTTAATACTGTCCTGATTGAACCCTATCGCAATCCTCCCAACCGTAGCGAGATTCGTAATTGTTTAGCGAAACTTTTGACGATTTTAGCCGAACTGCAAAGACAAGCTAAACGGGAAAATCAGAGTTACAATGAAGACAATGCCCCTCGTTTGTGGAT
>NZ_JAPZSS010000181.1:0-4555 GCF_027532015.1 Microcystis sp. LE19-131.1A
TTGTTCGGGTGTGGGGTAAAATCGGTAAGAATAGGCTTTTTCCATACCTCACATTTTAGCATATATTTCGTAAACGATGCTCATATTTAACAGTAAAGCCGTCGTAGAACGACGGGGTTTCAGACCCAAATTTTCGATGAAACCGAGACCCTTGAAGCCGACCAGCATATAACAGTGATGGAATTCAAGTCTGAATTCCATCACTATTTGATCTAACTTCACAGAATACCTCATTCGGGGTACGGCTCTCTTATTCTTTGTGTGGTCAGTTTAACTTACTATAGAAGCGATCAATCTTCGTGTCCTCTGTGTCTGGAGTGGTTCCTTCCACTCGCTCGCCAGCAGGACTATATCTTAGAATACATTTTACCCACCAAACCTAAGAGAGCCTCCTGCGTCTGGACTACTGATAAAATAATGGGTAATGGTTTCATCTGGGGGAATTCTCTCTAAAATTAACTTTTTGTCGGGTTGATTAAGGCACTCGATTTCTGCGGTAATTTCGAGGGACTACAGGAGAGTTCTTGGATAATTAATTTTTGAGAGTTCAAAAATGAGAAAAATAGGCATAAAATCTCTAAGTAGAGAATTTAGTTGATTAAAGCTCATTCTTGATTCTCCTGACGACCGAATACTGGCTACTTACTCCTCAACTAAGGGAAGATTTTTGATTTTTGCCAGAGGTCTATACTTAATAGAGCCGTAGATTAATAACATTGTCGTTAAAGTTATGGCCATAATTAGGGGAGCGATTTTGGCTAACCAGAAAGCCACGAAGATTATGCCGATTCCGTCAGCGAGTAAGATGGGTAAACGTGGCACTATGCCATGGTCAATAATTTTTTCTGTGCTTGGCTGCAGTTGAATCTTGGCTAAACATTGAAACCAAATTTGACTGACTAAAACTATTAAAGCTCCCCATCCTATCGAGAGGGCAGCCAGATAAAAGCCCGATAATTCTAAAACAATTGTACTAACTGTGACGATAAAAAAGCGATCGAGGCGAGGATCGCTGGTTTTTTGCTGAAATTGGGCAATTTCTGCCAAGTCCACCGCCGCCATGCGTGCCTGTTCCATACACATCCCCAGGATACCTAGGGCAAGAATAGCAGCGGATAGGTTTTCCGGTGAGAAGATTTGGGAGATTATGCCTAAACTAGCCGGAAAAAACAGTAAAAAAAGGATCGTTCGTCTCATCTATTCGCGGTGGGGTCAGATTAAGATAAGAAATGCTCTTGACTTACTCGTGCAATGTCTTGTTTGCCTCCTTTTCAAAATGCTCTCCTTCTCACCCAAGCTTTAACCCATCGTTCCTATGTCAATGAACAGTCGGAATTGACGGAAAATAACGAGCGCCTAGAATTTTTAGGCGATGCGATTTTGGCTTTTTTGGTGGGCGAACTATTGTATCAAAAATATCCCGCCATGAACGAGGCCGAATTAACCCGTTTGCGGT
This sequence comes from Microcystis sp. LE19-131.1A, assembly GCF_027532015.1. Taxonomy (NCBI): domain Bacteria; kingdom Bacillati; phylum Cyanobacteriota; class Cyanophyceae; order Chroococcales; family Microcystaceae; genus Microcystis; species Microcystis sp. LE19-131.1A. The sequence continues at coordinate 1,457 of NZ_JAPZSS010000181.1, forward strand.
CAAATTTGGTCAAAGAAGAACAATTAGCGCAATTAGGCATTGAAATCGGCCTGGGGGAGTTAATGCGTTTAGGCAAGGGAGCAATTAAAGATCGGGGGCGATCAAATCCTACCCTATTAGCGGACACTTTTGAAGCGATAATTGGGGCTTATTATCTAGATTCGGGGTTAAATGCGGTTAAAAACTATCTGCACGGGCTTTTTATCCCTGTTGCCTCTCATTTAGTCTCTCAACAATCGGAATCGCCATCTTTTATCGATGCCAAAAATCTCTTTCAACAGTGGGCGCTGGCCAATTTCGCCTCTAATCCAGAATATGCGATCATTGATGTTACCGGCCCCCCCCACGCTAGGGAATTTACTGCCGAAGTGCGGGTTAATCATCTTCTCTACGGTACAGGTAAAGGCAAACGGAAACAGGATGCCACCAAAGCGGCTGCCGAAGATGCCTTAAAGCGCTGTCAATGGCAATAATAAATAAGGCCAAACCTACTTATCTTAGGGGCCACCAATTAACTTTATCTCTGGTGGCACTGTAAACTTCTTTTAAACCCTCGGCATCCAGTACCCGAATTAAATCCCCCGTCGATTCTGAGGCAATTAATCCCACGTTTTGCAATCCTTTTAATACCTGTTCGACGGTGCGTTGATTGAGTTGACAAGCGCGAGCAATCACATCGACGGATAGATCAAAAGTATAGATATTTTCGGCATCTGGTTGACTGCCTAATTCTCTTTCTTGATAGATTAAGGCTCTGAGTAAAGTGGCTACAGCTTGGGGTGGATAGCTACTGCAATTAAGCAAATGATACTCGAATTTTTGCTGTAATTCAAATAAAAAACAGTACCGTTGACGAAAACTTTCGTTATCGTTGTAAATCTTTTCTAGCGCCGATAAGGGAATTTTCAGGACGTGGGTAGTTTTATAGGATTCCACCAAACAGGGAAAGGCGCGACTGGCTAAACCATAACTAAAGGGTAAACTCCTCATGCCAAAACAGCTACCGGGGTAGGTAATGGCAATAATCCGGTCGAGGGGTGTGCTGCGGACAACGATTACACCCTCATTCAAAATCACATACAAAACATCTAGAAATTCATCGGGAAGAAAAGCCGTATAGACGGGACGATTGGAAAATAGCGTCTCTAACTTGAGATTGTCGGCATCGAGATACTGACTTAACCAAGCTTCCTCTAGTCCGCGAAAGAGAAAACTCTGGTTAATCAGTTGTTGTAGGAGGGTTGTTTTTTTGGCCTTGACGCTCTTGCCCATAGTCTCAAACCTAGATGTAGCACTGATTTTATCTTCTCACAGTTTCCCTTGTTATCACCTTATTTCCAATTTGTTTTATAAATGTATTGAAATTTTATTTCCTGTGCTGTAGGATTAAAGCAGACCTGAAAACAGATACAACCTCAGAGTAAAGCTTAGGAGCGCCGCCGATGCAGTCATCCCAGTCTTGTTTATCCCTACTCATGGCAACTGTCCTGACGGGAGGAATGCTGGCATCTTGCACCCCATCCCCCACCAATAGCGGCAATGACAGCCAAAAACCCGTGACTGTGACACTTGTTTCCTATGCTGTCACCCAAAGTGCCTACGAAAAAATCATTCCCAAATTTGTCGAGGAATGGCAACAAAAAACGGGGCAAAAAGTAACTTTTGAACAGAGTTATGGTGGTTCTGGTTCCCAAACTCGCGCCGTTATCGATGGTTTGGAAGCGGATGTGGTAGCGTTGGCTTTAGCTTTGGATACCAAGAAAATTGAGCAAGCGGGATTAATTCAACCCAGTTGGGAAAAAGAAGCACCCAATGAATCTATTGTTCATAAATCTGTGGTGGCTTTTGTTCCTCGTGATGCCAATATTAAAATTAATCGATGGTCAGATTTAGTCAAGGATAATATTAAAGTTATTACTGCTAATCCCAAGACTTCTGGCGGAGCGCGCTGGAATTTTCTCGCTCTTTGGGGTTCGGTGACGCAAGCGGGAGGCAGTGAACAAGCGGCGCAAACTTTTGTCGAAAAAGTGTTTAAAAATGCGCCAGTTTTACCTAGAGATGCTCGCGAATCTAGTGATGTGTTTTTTAAACAAGGTCAGGGAAATGTGCTAATTAATTACGAAAATGAGATGATTCTCGCTAATCAAAAAGGTGAGAAGTTAGCTTATACTGTTCCCACCGATTATAATATTTCTATTGATAATCCCGTGACGGTTGTTGATGCTAATGTGGATAAAAAAGGTACGAGAAAAGTGGCCGAGGCCTTTGTGCAGTTTTTATTTACTACCGCAGCCCAAAGAGAATTTGCTCAGGTGGGGTTTCGTCCCGTTGAACCGACTGTAGCTAAAGAGTTTGAGAGTAAATTTCCTCAGATAAAAAATCTCTTTACCGTGCAGGATTTAGGCGGTTGGGATAAGGTACAAAAGCAATTTTTTGATGATGGAGGCTTGTTCGATAAAATTCTGACTAAAGCTGGTAAATCTTAAAGGATAAAAACTATGGATAATCAACCTCAATGGCAAACTATTAATCATCCCCAAAGTGACTTACATCTCGATCAATCTGGACTCGATCGCCCCACTTCCCGAAGAATAAAAATTCGGATTCCTAAACAATATATTAACGAGCCAATTATAGCACGTTTAGGGTCTTTTTCTGGTCTAAAAGTGAATATATTTTCCGCTTTGTTAGCTGCCAATAATAATCAAGATGGCTGGTTCGATCTACAACTGCAAGGCAACTCCCAAGCGATAGAAAATGCCCTTTCCTATCTGGCAGATTTAGATGTAGAAGTTTGGTATGATTCAGCACAAGTTCTTGAAGAAGCGGACAATTGGTAATCTCTAATCGGCACCCCCCTTATCAAGGCGGATCCCCACCCCCCTTATCAAGCTATCCATTAGTCAGATCTTTCTTAACAAAAAGAGAAGAAACTTAAAAAAAGGGGAAACGATTGATAGGTATAGTTTTGAAAGAAGGAATTAAGGTGGAGGTGAGCAAAAAAATGGAGAAATGGGCAGCCCAAGAATTACAGTATGCAGACCTAGGGGACACCAGAAGAAAGAAAAGGTTAATCAGTATCGTAGAAAACTTGGCCAG
>NZ_JAPZSS010000305.1:0-6684 GCF_027532015.1 Microcystis sp. LE19-131.1A
CCCTTAATCTCGATCGCGCCTCTTTCGGGAAAAATCGCCGTAAAAGGTTCTAATTCTTGATTTTTGGGGAATTGATCGACGTTAAAAAGTCCCCCGTCTGGCAATCCCGCACCCTGATTTCTGAGGTTGATAATGCAGCGGACTCGCGGTTTTAGGGTTTTACCGATTTCGTTGAGGAGAGTTTCGAGAGTGCCGTAGTAGGAGGTTTCTTTTACCGCTGCTTGGGATGAGTGGATTTCGTGCAGGTTGCGAAAATAATTGACGAGGGGATTCATTAGGAGTGTTGTAAAAATCAAAAATTGTTGTTAGGGTTAGGAGTCAGGAGTCGGTCGTCAGGAGTCAGGAGAATTAAGAATGAATAATAATTAACTAAATAGTCTATTTACATATTTTATGCCATTTAATCCTTATTTTTGCCATTTTTGAACCCTCAAAAATTAATTATCGGTCGCAACTAGCTTCTGAAGCCTAATCCTGGTCAGGCGTTTGCTTACTGGCCCTCTCTACTCGCACTTAGAAATTAATTGAATGGAAAGAGCTTCTACGGTACAGTGAAAGTTAACGTTACTGTTGGAAAAAACCTAATCCCATGAATCGTCGTGAATTTGTTGCCCTCGTTGGTGTTGGTGGAGCCATGGCCTGCGCCCCAGAAATCCTAGGGACGGCTACCGACCAAGAGATGACCCCGGCCCAAGCGGCGGATGGCTTTGTGAAAGTGACGGGCATTACCCTCAAAGAATTGGAAGCCAAAGGCAGTTTTCTGGATAAAAAATCCCCGGTCGGCTCCTTGCTCTTGATCTGGGAGAAAAAGACGAAAAAGATCAGTGCAGTAAACCCAACTTGTACCCATGAAGGCTGTACGGTGAAATGGGATACTGGCGCACAGATTTTAGCTTGTCCCTGCCATCCGGGGAAATTTACCGCCACTGGGGTCGTCACGAATAAACCCCCAAAAGGCAATCTAACCACCTATCAAGTCAAGGTCGAAAAAGACGTTATTTTCGTGAAAAAAGCTTAACGGGGTTGACGGAATACCATGCCTTTGGTGACACGGGTAGAATTAGTGACTCTCTACTCGCACTTAGAAATTAATTAAATGGAAAGCCTCCATAAGGGAGAGGGACAAGTAATTTAGCTTCACTCTCGCCTCTAAGAAGAAATTAAGCCGGGGATTTAGTCAATTTGGTCAAGAATAATCAGTTAGAGGTGAGAAATCAGACCCCGAATTTCTTCCCTGCCTGAAATCTCTCAATTTCTCAGACTAAATTTTACTACCAAAATCAGGGTAAATAGCCCAAATATCAACTTAATAAAGTTTTAATAGACATTTAAGCCCTAATAGATTAGTCTTAGTTTTTTTTAAGCCGATATGCTGCCTCGCTAATCCTTTTCAGACTTGAAAACTGGCTATTCTGTTAGGGGTTGGCCGTCAGAGAGGTCAATTTTCAAGGATAATTTGTAACAGAGTGTTGAAAATTCCCTTAATCTTAGTCATGAGCGATCGCCCACCAGAACTAACCCTAGCCGACCAGGCCCCTGCCAACCACGAATGTCGCTCCTGCGGCTACGTTTACGACCCCAGCAAGGGAGATAGTAAAACCAACACTCCCGCTGGAACCCCCTTCGAGGAATTGCCAGAAACGTGGCGCTGTCCCGTGTGTGGTGTGCGTCGTTCCCAATTTATCAACATCGGAGCTAAAGATGCTCCTTCGGGATTCCAAGAAAATCTTAGCTATGGTTTTGGAGTCAACCGTCTCACTCCCGCACAAAAAAATATTTTGATTTTCGGGGCTTTAGCGCTAGGATTTGTTTTCTTTATTAGTTTGTATGGTTTAAACTAACTCAAGCACTCATTATCTTTAAATCTAACGGCTCTTATGAGCCTGTAACTCATCGGGTACAAACCTTAATCCGTCCCGATTCCTTGACCAATACCTCTGAACCATTGATGAGAAAACTGAAACAATTTGTAATAGTTCTAGCTGTAGCCTTTTTCTGCTTTAGCTGTAGTAGTGTGCCATCCCTGAGCAATAGTCCTTGGCAAATCCTCACCCTCGACACTGACTCCACTTTTGCCGATATCGCCTTTACCGACGACCTGCAGCACGGTTGGTTAGTGGGAACCAAATCTACCCTCTTTGAAACCAGCGATGGGGGGAACAGTTGGCAGCAAAAAGTCCTCAACCTTGGCGACGAAAAAGTTAGCTTTAGCGCCGTCAGTTTCCACGACCAAGAGGGTTGGATTGTCGGTAAACCCTCAATTCTTCTCCATAGCGAAGACGGGGGCAGCAGCTGGTCCCGTATCTCCTTAAGTGAAAAATTACCCGGTTCTCCCTACGGAATTATCGCTCTGAACGACAAAACCGCCGAAATGGTCACGGATTTAGGCGCTATCTACCGCACCAAAGACGGAGGCAAAACTTGGCAAGCTTTAGTGGAAGGTGCTGTGGGTGTGGCCCGGACAATTGTTCGTTCCCATGATGGTAAATATGTGGCCGTTTCCGCACGCGGTAACTTTTATTCCACCTGGGAACCGGGGTCAACAGAATGGCAACCCCACAATCGTCTTTCTTCCCGCCGTTTACAAAAAGTCGGTTATGGTGAAAAAGGGGAATTGTGGGCCCTGGCCCGGGGTGGTCAACTACAATTTACTAGCCCCAATGATCTCGATACATGGGAAGATAAGGTATTCCCCGAGTTTTCCACCAGTTGGGGACTTTTGGACCTCAACTACCGCACCCCCGAAGAAATTTGGGTCGCTGGTGGTAGCGGCAATCTCTTGGTCAGTCATGACAACGGCCAATCTTGGCAAAAAGATCGCGCGGTGGAAAGTGTCCCCTCCAATCTCTATCGAATTGTTTTTATCAATTCCGACAAGGGTTTTGTCTTGGGACAAAATGGGGTTTTACTGAAATATAATCCCCCTAGCGAACCGGCCTAAAACTTGTCTCAGGGTCAACAAAGTCTCTATTATAGAGATTGAATTTTTCAAGTCCTATCATTCCGAGGAGAACCATCCATGTCAGGTAGTACCGGCGAACGTCCTTTTGGCGATATCGTTACCAGTATTCGTTACTGGATTATCCATAGCATCACCATCCCCATGCTCTTTGTCGCAGGTTGGTTATTCGTGAGTACCGGTTTAGCTTACGATGTTTTTGGCACTCCCCGTCCCGATGAGTATTACACTCAAGAGCGTCAAGAATTACCGATCATTAATGATCGCTTTGAGGCCAAAAATCAAATCGAGCAGTTTAATCAGTAGTTTACTTTAATTAAGGATAAAAACAATGGCTAGTGGTAATCCCAATCAACCCATTTCTTACCCCATTTTCACCGTTCGCTGGTTGGCAGTTCATACCTTAGCGGTCCCCACTGTCTTCTTTATCGGTGCAATTGCGGCAATGCAGTTTATTCAACGCTAGGAGAACAATTATGGAAAGAACACCTAATCCGAATCGGCAAGCCGTCGAGTTAAATCGTACTTCTCTTTATCTAGGTTTACTCCTAGTTGCTGTCTTGGGAATTTTATTTTCCAGCTATTTCTTTAACTAATTAGTCCCGATTTATTGTCATCGCAATTAGGAGGTGTTATTCATGTTCGCAGAAGGTCGTATTCCTTTGTGGTTAGTCGCCACCATCGCCGGTCTAGGCGTTATCGCTGTGCTTGGTCTTTTCTTCTACGGAGCTTACGCCGGTTTAGGTTCCTCTATGTAATTCCATTACGGGTAATTTCCCCCAGCAAAAAGCCGTTAGTTATAGAAATAACTAGCGGTTTTTTCAGTATTCGGTGAAAAGTAAAGCTCGATCGAACTTTAATACCAAATCCGTTTTTAATAGTGTGATTAACTCTCAAGTTAAGTAGTCGTGCAAAATAAATTTCCTAGTGAAGAAAGGCAAAAGGCAAAAGGCAAGAGGCAAGAGGTGGTTAGATATGTGTAATTAATTTTGCTTAGGTACTTATCAATTGTTTCTCCCTGCTCCCCACTCCCTGCTCCCTTCTCCCCACACCCCACACCCTGCCCCCACGAAAAACTTTTTCAGCATACCCTAATTAAAAAAAGGAGTCAAAGACTTGACTCCTTTAGTTATATGGATGATTTAGCTAAAACTAAACTTCTTGTTTACGAGTGCTAAGATCACCCAATTTTTGGAATAAACCGAATTCCACTTGTTCTTCCAGATCTGGATCGACCCCGGCGAATACGTCGCGGTAGATGGTACGAGAACCGTGCCAGATGTGACCGAAGAAGAATAGTAAAGCAAAGACAGCATGACCGAAAGTAAACCAACCTCTTGGAGAAGTGCGGAATACCCCGTCAGACTTCAGGGTTTCGGTGTCAAACTCGAAAGCTTCACCGAGTTGCGCTCTACGCGCAAATTTCTTCACATCAGCAGGATCGCTGAAGACCTGACCATCGAGAGAGCCACCGTAGAAAGAAACGGTAACACCACTTTGTTCGATACTCAGTTTCGATTCCGCACGACGGAAGGGAATATCAGCGCGAACGATACCTTCCGAGTCAGTCAGGACAACGGGGAAGGTTTCAAAGAAGTTAGGCATCCGACGCACGCTAAGGACGCGACCTTCGCCATCTTTGAAAACAGGGTGTCCTAACCAAGATTTAGCGATACCGTCACCGCTATCCATGGCACCAGTACGGAATAAACCACCTTTAGCGGGGCTATTACCGACATAATCATAGAAAGCCAGTTTTTCGGGGATTGCTTGGTAAGCTTCGGCGATGGTGGCTCCATTGGCGATGCTGGCCTCCACACGACGCTCAATTTCTTCTTGGAAATAGCCCTTATCCCATTGGTAACGGGTCGGGCCAAAGAGTTCGATCGGCGTGGTAGCATTACCGTACCACATGGTTCCAGCCACGACGAAAGCGGCAAAGAAAACGGCGGCGATACTGCTAGAAAGCACCGTTTCGATATTACCCATTCTCAGGGCTTTATAGAGTCTTTCGGGGGGACGAACGGTTAAATGGAATAAACCGGCGATAATCCCGACGATACCCGCAGCAATGTGGTGAGCTACCACACCCCCGGGGTTAAAGGGGTTAAAACCAGCCGGTCCCCATTCCGGAGCTACGGGCTGCACATGACCAGTTAAACCGTAGGCATCGGAAACCCACATCCCGGGACCCCAAAGGCCTGTTTGATGGAAAGCACCGAAACCAAAGCAAAGTAAACCAGATAAGAACAGGTGAATACCGAACATTTTCGGCAAATCGAGCGCAGATTCGCCCGTGCGGGGATCGACGAATAATTCTAAATCCCAGAAAACCCAGTGCCAAACCGCCGCTAGGAATAGCAGACCGGATAAGACGATATGAGCGGCGGCAACGCCTTCAAAAGACCAGAAACCGGGGTCAACACCAGTTTCGCCGGTGACGCTCCAGCCACCCCAAGAACCGGTGACACCTAAACGGGCCATGAAGGGCAGCACGAACATTCCTTGCCGCCACATCGGGTTTAATACGGGGTCACTGGGGTCGAAAATAGCAAGCTCATAGAGGGCCATGGAGCCAGCCCAACCCGCTACCAGTGCGGTGTGCATCAGGTGAACGGAAATTAAACGGCCCGGGTCGTTGAGAACGACTGTGTGTACTCGATACCAAGGTAGTCCCATTGACTACGCTCCTCCTATTGACAATTTAGTGTCCACTTAGACGCTTTTTATATTCAGGGTCAAAATATAAGCCCAACAATCTCGACTGTTAAGTGCAAGAGTTAGCCAACCTACATTATCCCTTGAAAAGTGTATCTATTCTAAAGAAGTGTAACTATTGTTAGAAGATATTTCAAGTGTTGGCGATCGGTCTTCCGCCAGAATATTCCAGATCAGGGTGTGGGGTGTAGGGTGTAGGGTGTGGGGTGTAGGGTGTTGGGTGTGGGGTGTGGGGTGTAGGGTGTAGGGTGTGGGGTGTAGGGTGTAGGGTGTTGGGTGTGGGGTGTGGGGAGATGGGGAATTATGACTGATAACTGATAACTGATAACTGATAACTGATTACTTCCTCAGTAGTTCTTCGGCATTTTGCAGGATTTCGAGGACTTGTTCGGCACTAATCAAGCGTTTTAGCACCACTTGCCCGATGGTGGGGACAGTATCGGCAATTTCGGCACTCTTGGGGGCAACTTCCACCATAATCACGGCTTCTTCCACCTTATAAAGCCATAAAACCTGTTCTCCTTCCAAAATACCGATATTTAATCGCTCTATCTGCGGTGGTCGTCGCCAACTACTCGCATGGTCCCACAAACCGCCAAATTCCCACACCCGTCCTATTGTCCAACCTGCCGTTAAGAAAAAATATTTCACTTTGTTACTCAATCTAGAATCAATCTCTAGCTTTCTGGCTTAATTAGTTTTCAGCCGTCAAATTTTATCAGCTTTTTAGCCCTCAGCCATCAGCCAGAAAAGACAATAGGCAATAGGCAAAAGTCAGCTTTGTTCTCCCTGCTCCCCGCTCGTCAATTCATAATTTATAATTCATAATTCCCACTCCTGTCTCCTATGACGGCTAATAGCTAGTCAACGTCCCGTTAATTTCACCACCCCAATGCCCCCAAAGTATAGACCCAAGACCGCCCCTGCTAACAGGGATTGGGTGAGAGGATCTGTGGAAGGGGTTAAAATCGCGCCTAAAATCACCGCCCCCAAAACCACGAAACGCC
>NZ_JAPZSS010000075.1:0-15491 GCF_027532015.1 Microcystis sp. LE19-131.1A
AACTCAGTTTTTGGGAGTTTTCAAAGAAATATTGGCGATAATGGTAGTTAGCTAGATTGAACAAATTTTTTGACAAGAAGGCATAATGGTCGATTTCTGACCATAAGGGATGGTTTTGACTGATAATATGACGTTCAACTACCTTCATATCTTGATTATACCTGATAACGTTCTTAAAATCTATCGGTGGCCAAAGTTACTTATTTTAGTTATCTAGCTGCAGAAATGAGTAACTTTAAAAGGCTTTAGGTAGGTTTTTGGTTTCTGTGGTTAACCCAAATTATCCCTATTCTTTTTCCTTCCAGACAAACACCAGAAGAGCTAACTCTTGGGGTTGATGCTTTTCGTTTTTGAATTGGCGCACTGATAACTGATTAAGACATTTCTAACATTCTTTGAATCGGCAACAGTGCCTTAACTCTTAAATCTTCAAAAATAGTAATTTCTGGAGTTTTATCTCGCATACAGAGATACAATTTTTCGAGAGTGTTCAGTCTCATATAGGGACACTCATTACAAGCACAGTTATTTAAAGCTGGTGCGGGTATAAATGCTTTCTCTGGCGCGGATTTTTGCATCTGGTGAATAATCCCCGGTTCTGTGACGACAATAAAGGTTTTTTCGGAACTTTTCAGGGAATAATTTAATAGTGCCGTCGTGGAACCAATATAATCGGCATGGCGTAAAACCGATGATTCACACTCAGGATGGGCGATAATTTTTGCTTCTGGATGGGCAACTTTTAATTCTATTATCTTGCGTTCGGAAAAAGTTTCATGGACAATACAACTACCCTGCCAAAGAACTAAATCTCTGCCAGTTTGCTGACTGACATAACGGCCTAAATTGCGATCAGGAGCGAAGATAATCGGTTGATGGACAGGGATTTGATTCACTATTTTGACTGCGTTGGAACTGGTGCAGATAATATCACTCATGGCCTTAATTTCTGCACTGCAATTGATATAGGAAATCACGATATGATCGGGATATTGGGCTTTAAAACGAGCAAAATCTTCAGGATGACAACTATCAGCTAAAGAACATCCCGCATCTAAATCCGGCAGCAATACCAACTTATCCGGATTTAAGATTTTAGCTGTCTCTCCCATGAAGTGAACCCCCGCAAATACGATTACATCTGCTGGCGTTTGGGCAGCCTGCTGGGATAAACCTAGAGAATCACCAATATAATCAGCTATATCCTGTATGTCAGAATTTTGATAGTAGTGAGCCAGAATAACGGCGTTTAATTCCCTTTTAAGCTCTTTAATTGCCGTAAATAGGTCATCAGGTAAGCTCGATCGATTTGCGGGTTGAACAGTTGTGAACACGGTGAGATTTATGGTTATTTTTACCAAATACTAAACAAGTCTCTACATCATAGCAAATTTTTCCAAGGAGAGACCACAAACAAAAAAAGCTTGATACAACAGCGCTCAAACGACTGACAACCAAGCCCCGATAATACCATTTGGCTCTTCTAGGTTCTGTGTGATAAGTTTAACTTACATAGGATTGATCAGTCTTTGTGTCCTTTGTGTCTTTGTGGTTCGTTCCACCCCCTCGCTAGGAAGAATGTATCTTAGAATACATTTTACCCACCAAACCCAAGGGAGCCACCATTTTTCAAAAAGTATATAGCGTGTTCTATTCGCACGAGGTACATTATTGATGTTCAAAAGCTTAATCAGCAAAGGTTTAAATGTGCCGTACAGGTACGAGAACCGCTATAGTTTATTTTTGGGAAATCCCTAAACGCTGATATTCTATCTGGATACAAGCATCCATAATCACATTTAAACCCGCCTCGATCGCCCTTTTTTCCGCAACTGGGTGATAAATTTTCAATTGTGTCCAAAGGGTAGCAGCCTGAATAGCAATAGCTGACTCGACAATTTCAGGTAGATAATCAGGATGACGAAAAACGTTAACAATATCCACGGGTTCAGGGATAGCCTCTAGAGAAGGATAGCACCTTTGACCATCAATTTGCTTGACCATCGGATTGACAGGATAGACTCGATAACCCACCGCTTGCAGAAATTTGGCTACCTGATAGCTGGCGCGACTCGATTTCTCAGAATGCCCCACCACTGCGATAATTTTACTATTGCTGAAAATGGTTTTGAGCGCACCATCGTCTCCTTTAATATTCGGCATTGTCCCACCTATCTTAGAACAGAGTTTCGTTTCCCATAAAGATGAAGTGTAACCTAATTTGGTATCGACTTTTAACTGCAGCTTTAGCCCCTCTGGAGAACTGGCAGCAATGTTTAACTTTTATATCGGAAAAACAGTTAAGTAGGTAGGTGTTAAAAGTTGTCAGACACCCCCCTTATCAAGGGGGGATTAAGGGGGGATCCCCCCGCCTATCGGCACCCCCCTTATTAAGGGGGGCAGGGGGGATCAGAGGCAAAATCTATCTTCTATTTAATTATAACTACTTACTTATTACCAATCCCAATCAATTCCTCGGTATCTGTAGGAAAATTTACCCGATGGTTGCCCCTAAATCCTCTGACTTTAGTTAGTACAAAACCTCATGAATTATCTTAGTATTATCATTCCGACTCTTAATGAGGAGTTAAGAATTGCAGCAACGTTAAAACAGATAGGTGAAGGAGTAGAAATTATTGTTGTCGATGGGGGAAGTACAGATAAAACCAGAGAAATAGCTGAAAAATTGGGAGCAAAAGTAATTATTTCACCGAGTAAAGGTCGTGCATTTCAGATGAATTTAGGAGCCAAAATAGCGAAAGGAGATATTTTGTTATTTCTACATGGAGATACTTTACTTTCCCAAAATTATCAAGAGCAAATTATCAATACTTTATCTCAATCTGGGATAGTAGCGGGGGCTTTTGAATTAAAAATTGATGGAGAGGAAAAAAACCTGCGTTTAGTGGAAAAATTAGTTAATTGGCGTTCTCACTGGTTTTCTCTTCCCTACGGAGATCAAGGAATATTTTTAAAAGCCTCAATATTGACCGATTTAGGGGGGTTTCCTGAGTTACCAATTATGGAAGATTTTGAATTAATACAAAGATTGAAAAAAAGGGGTAAAATAGCCATAGTTGCTGCTCCGGTGATTACCTCGGCAAGACGTTGGCAAAAATTAGGAGTTGGCAAAACTACCTTAGTTAATCAATTAGTTATTATTGGTTATTATCTAAAAATTCCGCCTAGTTTGTTGAAAAGTTTTTATCGTTTATGGTAATAAAGGCTTGCTGAAAAAGTATTTGAGGTCATTGTGTAATGTGGGGGCGCAACGCTTGCGCCCATAATGTGACATTGTGAACATTTTTCAGCCAATATCCAAGAGAGGCAAATACAATTATACAATCGAAGAAACTCTACCAAAGAAGAGGTTTCCATGGCCAAAACATTAACAAAAATTATCAAAAATGCGGGGGGGGTAAGCATTGCTTATTGGTAGCGGGGGCAACTCTAGCCATCCTAACCCCTTTCCAAGCCGCCCAAGCGAGTGTTATCTTTAGCCAAGCTGCTAACTTCCCTGGTGGCGAAGTGTTCGCGTCCCAAAATGATACTAATTCTTTCGGTAATTTTGCCACTGTTTACGACAACTTTAGTTTCTCCAGTGACAATTTAGTTGATGGTGTTGACTGGGTGGGGAGTTATTTTAATCCCCCAACAGCAGCACCCATCTCCTCCTTTGCCCTCTCTATTTTCGGTAATAACGCTGGTCAGCCGGGTTCTTTGCTTTTCTCGGAAACGATAACGGGGAATGCGGGGGAAACTTTTATCGGCACAGACAACAATGGCTTTCCCGTCTATAGCTATAGTGCGAACTTGACCAATACTTTCCTCGCCCAAGCGGGTGCAACCTATTGGCTGGCGATTGTTCCTAGTCGTGGTTTTCCGCCCCAGTGGGGATGGTACACCAGCAGTCAGGGCGACGGTGTTGGTTATCAAGACTTTTTCGGGAGCCGCAGTCAACTTGACAGGGATTTTGCCTTTAGTCTGACCGGCCAACAGGTTCCCGAACCTTCGGCAATTTTAGGATTATTAGGTTTAGGACTTTTGGGCATCGGTTCTCAATTCAAACAAAAACGATAAATTGACAAGTGTGGGGATGGGATTTTTTCCATCTCCACTTGAGAAAAAACGCACTCTAGAAACCTTCCAAATTTAACTCTTAATTTTAGGTAAACAATTTTTTTTAAATTCCCCGGCAATTACTCAAAAAATTTGACATCTTATAGCGGACAGGTAAAAATTAAAACTTTTCTCTGCCAAGGCACCGATCGATAGGATAATTGATCATTGGAACATCTGCTCTGAGAATATGTCTCTCGATCGCCGTCAATTTCTTTATCTTTTAGGTGCTACCCTTGGCACAGCCACTCTTGCCGGTTTTAACCGTCCCGCTTTTGCTGCTACTGGTCCCTATGGTCTTATCGCCCTACCCTATAGCTATGATGCCCTAGAACCTTATATCGATAAGGAAACGATGCAATTTCATCACGATAAACACCATGCAGCCTACGTTAATAATCTCAACACGGCAGTGGCAAAATATCCAGAATTGCAGAAAAAAACAGTAGTAGAATTGATTAAAAATCTTGACTCTTTACCCGCCGATCTTCGCATCACTATCCGCAATAATGGCGGCGGCGATCTTAATCATACGATGTTTTGGCAGATTATGTCCCCCGATGGCGGTGGCGAACCAACAGGAGAAATAGGAGCGGCAATAATCGCTAAATTTGGCAGTTTCGAGGAATTTAAAAACGCTTTCAACCAAGCAGGTACTAAACTTTTTGGTAGTGGTTGGACATGGTTGGTGTTAAATAAGTCAGGACAACTAGAAATTACCAGCACTGCTAACCAAGATAGCCCCCTAATGATGGGATTACAGCCAATTATGGGCAATGATGTCTGGGAACACGCCTATTACTTAAAATATCGTAATCAACGGGCTGAGTATTTAAAACAGTGGTGGAATGTGGTTAACTGGGAGGAGGTAAATCGCCGCTATCTTCAGGCAAAAGCTTAACCATGACAACTTTTACGGTAACAGTTCCCGCTACCACTGCTAATATTGGGCCCGGCTTCGATTGTCTCGGAGCGGCCTTAACCCTATATAATCAGTTTACTTTTACCCTGCTGCCGGCAACGACAGCTAACCCTGTCAGCATTAGTGTCAAGGGAAATGAATCAGCTAAAGTTAGCCAAGGGGCTGATAATTTAATCTACACTTCTTTTTTGCAAGTTTATCAAAAAATAGGACAGAATCCGCCCCCTATCGCCATCGAGATCGGTTTAGGGGTTCCCCTGGCTAGAGGTTTAGGTAGTTCTGCTACTGCTATTATCGGTGGGTTAGTGGCTGCCAATCAATGCGCGGGCAATCCTTTATCTATGGGGGAAATCGAAGCATTAGCGATCGCCTTGGAGGGCCATCCAGATAATGTGGTGCCAGCTTTGCGGGGCAACTGTCAGCTATCGGCAGGTGATAGCACAAATTGGGCTATTTGTCAAGTATTTTGGCAAAAAAATCTCATTCCCGTCCTAGGGATTCCCGATTTTGAACTGGCTACGGCAAAAGCTAGGGCGGTTTTACCCGAAAAAATTAGCCGTCAGGAGGCTATTTTCAATATTTCCCGCTTGGGTTTATTATTGCGGGGATTAGAGACGGGTAACGGCGATTGGCTGAGAATTGCCCTAGAGGATAAACTGCATCAACCCTATCGCCAATCTTTGATCCCGGGTTACGAAAAGGTGAAAAAAGCCGCCATTAATGGGGGTGCTTACGGGATGGTAATTAGTGGCGCAGGTCCGAGCCTATTAGCTTTAACTAACCCTGAAAATGCCCAAAAAACAGCCACAGAGATGACCAATGCTTGGGAGGAAGTGGGGATTAACTCCAGTGCCAAAATTTTGGCTTTAGATACCCTAGGGGCCCAAGTAAACTGTTAAGCCTCCAATTTACCTGTTAAGAGTCCCTGGCAGCGGGGAGATTTTATCAGTGAACAGTAATCAGTGAAAAGACAGCACTGTTACTGCCAGCTATATACTGATCACTGAACAATCCCACTGATATAGTCATTTCAGATAAGTCTGATACAGTCTAGACCTGAACTCTAGGATTAGTATTCTCAATCTTAATTGAAATGACTATACATTGAGCCTTTATATTGACGGTGAGCTGAGTCGAACCGCCGAACCGCCGAACGGTCTTCACCCCGACATTTGAGATAAAATTAAGAAAAAAGCTATGAGGAGTCAGTCATCAGTAATCAGGAGTCAGAAGTCAGGAGATTATTTTTATTTATTCTCCCCACACCCCACACCCTACACCCCACTCCCCACTCCCCCTAATCTTGCCACTTATGACCGTAGGATCCAGCTTACAACAGTTAAAAATAGCTTCATCGGGAAGATTACCCAGCAGTTACGGGGTCTATTTTAAGAATACCCTGGTGGCCCTCTGTCATGCTCTTGAAGATCATATTTTGCAAACTAGCAGCCCAGACAGTACAAATAAACCACTGGTTTTAGTCACCTTTCAACAGGGAAAATGGTATTTACAGGAAGCAGAGCGCTATTTAGATATTGCTCGCTCTTCTCGTCATATTGCGATCGCTGCCGTGGCCGATAGTGGTTTTTCTGAGCATAAAACCGGCAGTTTAGAGAATGTTTCGCTAGTGAACTTAGATAATAGCGATAGTTTGGTGAATGAGTGGAATTTAATCATTCTTTCCCCCGATTACGCCTCCATGGTACTCTGTCATGAGTTATCCCCAGAAGAATACCGGTCCGATAGTCAACCCCAAATAGACACGGAGCGAAAATTCTACGGTTTATGGACATTCGATCGCGATTTAGTCGAAAAAGCCGCTAGGATCTTAATTGAGCGTCTGCATCCCTATAATCCCAGTCTAGCGGCCGATTTAAGCAGACAACAGCAGGAAATTAGTCAAAATATTAATCCCATTCCCACGGATTTAACGGGAGTAGTCTCTCGCATTGTCACCTATCTGCAAACCAGTCAACAGCAGTTAGTCACCGTCAGCAGACAAGCGCGAGAATTAAGCGACTTAGAAGGACAAGCATCCCGTTTAAATAAAAATTTAGCCGCTAATAAACTGCAAGCTTTTCTAAGAATGGCTCAAAAAGTCGATGAAAGAGATATTGATAATCCCCTTGCTTCCCTACAGGTGGCCGCTTTAGCGGAAATGTTGGGACAATTGCTCGATTTACCCACCCTGAGATTACGACGCTTACGATTAGCTGGTTTATTATACCGCATCGGTCTAGCGGAGGCTCCGATCGAAGTTTTTAGACAGCGTGCCAGTCAGTTAGAGGGAGCAAATGCGTTATTTTGGCGGGATCGATCGGTGTTAGGCGCACAATTACTCGCCACTATGCCCGAATTAGCCCCAATTCAACAGATTATTTACCATGAGTTTGAATACTGGGATGGTAGCGGGGTTCCCAACGGTTTAAAAGGGGAAGAAATCAGCCTAGAGTCGAGAATTTTAGGATTATCAGCCTATTTTCAGGAATTAACTCAACCGCGAGGCGACCGACTAGCTCTAGATTTGGGAGAGGCCCTAGAGCGCTGTCAAAATTATAGCGGGATTCGTTTCGATCCCGCTTTGGTAGAAAAATTAAGTTCGGTAATTCGTCTGTGCGAAATGGGGTGGATGCAATTACCCGATCGCCCTAGTCAAGTCCCCGCCGTCTGGTTAGAATCAGTTTAGGATTAGACTCCGATTAAACTCTGCATGGCACGTCTCATATTAGCCGGTTTAAAAGCTGCCATGGCCGCGGTCGGTTCATAGCCGCAATGTACCATACAATCGGCACATTGAGGATTGCCACTGGCCCGACCGTAGTTATCCCAATTGGTTTCTGCTAAAAGTTCCCGAAAGCTTTTGTAATGACCTTCGTTGAGCAGATAACAGGGTTTTTGCCATCCTAAAAGACTATAGCTAGGACTACCCCAAGGGCTGCATTCATAGTCCTGTTCACCGATGAGAAAATCGAGAAAGAGAGGATTATGGTTAAAATTCCACTTTTTCTGACCTGATTTCCAGGGTGAGAGAATTTCTCGGAATAAAGCTCTAGTTTGCTCCCGTTTCAAGAAACTATCTTGATCCGGGGCCCACTCATAACTGTAACCGGGGGAAATCATCATGCCATCGATGCCCAAAGTAGCGAGAAAATCGAAAAATTCCTGCATTTCTCGCGGATCTGTGCCTTCAAAAACCGTGGTATTAGTAGTAACCCGAAAACCTCTCGCTTTCGCCGCTTTAATCCCTTTTACTGCCTTATCGAATACTCCCTCTCGATCCACACAGCGATCGTGATGTTCTTTGAGACCATCCAGATGGACACTAAAGGTAAGATAGGGTGAAGGAGTAAATTTATCTAGGCTTTTTTCCAATAACAGAGCATTGGTACAGAGATAGACGAATTTTTTTCTGTCCACTAAACCCTTGACAATTTCATCAATTTGTGGATGTAAAAGCGGCTCGCCCCCGGGGATGGAAACCACGGGAACCCCACATTCTTCCACCGCTGCGAAACATTCTGCTGGGGTAAGATGATTGCGGAGGATTTCCGGGGGATGTTGAATCTTACCGCAGCCAGTACAGGCTAAATTACAGCGAAATAGGGGTTCTAGCATTAAAACTAGCGGAAAACGCTTTTTTCCTGCTAGACGCTGTTTCAAGATATAGGAAGCAACCACTAAAGCTTGTTGTAGTTGGACAGCCATTTGCTCACACCAATAGGATTTTAAGTAATTATAGACTGTTCCCAGGGCATCAAGGCATAGCGGCCTAGAAAATGGCAAGATAAATAAAAGCTGGTGGCTTTTTTGGCTGTTTACTTGATTATCACCTTGATCTAGCTGATGGCTTCAAGACTACTGACTTGAAAGTGGGAAGTGGGAAGTGGGAAGTGGGAAGAATAAATAAAAAAAAAGTCTCCTGACTCCTATCTCCTGACTCCTAACCTTAACGACAATTTTTGATTTTTACCAGAGGTCTATTATGAGTTCTTTAGGCGATCGCTTCAAGAAATTTGCGGGTAGAACTCGCTATGTGGTCTGTCGCTTATTTTTGCATCTCTACGGCCAAGAAATCGCACCGCTGATCGGTATTCTTAATCGTACCGGCCGGGAGGCGATCGATTCCGAAGGCGATTTAGAGGTCATGGGAGAGGGTTTAGTAGAAATTTGTCAAAATCTGCTGCAGATGAACCTCTATTGGTTTTCTGTGGCTAATGAGGGCGATGTTTTTTGGCATGAGGGGGAAGCGGGAGACTACGTTAACGAACTGTTTACCGATTCCGCGGCCAGATACCTAAGTGAATCGGTGTCTTCACAGTTGGGGGAAAACGAACCCTTAACTTTACCCGTCACCGATAACTTAGTTGTTATGATCACAATAGCCTTCGAGGGTGAGAGTGCTGCTTTAGAAACTAGCCTAGCCGATCGAGAGGCCCTGGAAGATGGTTTAAAATCAATAATTAACCTTCACTACCAAGGTCGGCTGCGTGCGATTCAGGTACATTTTTCTCCTGCTCAATTGGGAGATGAATTGACCAATGAGCAACTATTACTCAATTTCCCCGAATTGCTGCCTTTATAGTCTTAATTTTGCCCTTATGCTGCGCCAAGTAACGACAATCTTTTTAATTCTTACCCTTTGTTGGACAACGGTGGCCTGTGGTTCGTCGTCAAATCAAACTCAGTCACCGTCAGCTAATAACAGTAGTGTAAGACGAGAATCCAATCAGGTTAGTAGCGGTCGCTACGAGGTGCAACAAGCTACCTACGATGACGGAGATGGCACTTATACCTTAATGCTGTTAAACACCCCCGGGGGGACTTCTCCCCTCTTTCGCACCACTAACCTGCAAATGGCTAGATTAACCGAGGAGGACATTGCTAAAGGGGAAAAAACCGCAGTAGAAATCAACGGTGATCAGGCTACCCTGTACATGACCGAAGATTTTAAAATTGAGTATGTCCATAATGTCACGGAAGTGCGGAACAATCCCCAAACCGGACAACAGGAAACCGTGGTGATTCGACAAGAATCGAGTTTTTGGAGTCCTTTTTTCGGTGCTGTTGCTGGTCAAGCTTTGGGTAGTTTGCTCTTTCGTCCTCAATACTACGTTCCTCCCCTCTATACTCCGGGGGGTGTGATGACCGGTTTTGGTGGTTACGGTTCCACCTATAATCAGGCAGTGGATCAATACCGGACTAAACATAATAGTCCACCTCCGGCAGTCAAAAACCGGCAAACTCTCCGTTCTACCGGCAATTTACGTCGTTATCCTAGCAATACTCCCTCTAGTCCCAATCGCAGCACCACCACCACCACAAAACCCAGTGGTTCCGGTTATGGTTCCAGTACCCTGAAGAATTCGGGTAAATCTGATAATGTCAAACGTTCTCCTAGTTTCGGTTCCTCCGGTTCCCGTCGTACCCCTAGTCGCAGTGGTTTCGGCAGCAGCAGACGCGGCCGACGTTAGCAGGATTTGACTGGAGTGGTGGAAGATTAACCCTGTCTTCCCCACCTCAGACATTGGGGATAGCAGCTACTTAAGAAGCAACCATTTTGCGAATTTCCGAATAGAAAACCGTTTGGCGATCGCCATTGGCCGACTGAATAATACTGGTACGCAATCTCAGATTAGGACTAGCAAACCAGATTCTTTCCTCGATACGATGGTGATTGTCCTCGATGGTTAAAGTTAAAGCTTGATCGCTTCTGAGATGATATTCTCCCAGCGCTGCCGATTTACCGACCGCTGTGATTAATTTTCCTTGCCAAGAATTTTCTGAGGGTAGCCAAACTAAATAGCTAGAACCGATTTTTTTCGGTTGTCCATAGTCCACGGAATTATCCCAAGTCGCTTTCCATCCCCCTAGATTCGCTTGGGACTGACAGTTATTTTCTAAACATAATTGCACCACATCGGCAGCATCGGCAGCCAGCAAATCGATGGTGATTTCTGCTTTATTATTGGCAACTTTTTGGGCAGCTAATTGATAACTGGTGCGCTGAGAAAACCATTTACCCGCACAGAGATTAATAAATTCTTGAATGTCCATGAATGGCTGTAGGCAAAGATCGATCGCTTTGGAAGAATAGATTATTTATTCTATCCTATCCCTAGACGTTGGCCAATTTTTGCAAAGATAAACGGGCTGCTTCCCGCACTTGTGGATGTTCGTCCTTGACCAAAAATTTTAAGGCTGCGATCGTTTTTTCCGCCGGAAGCTGGCCTAAAGCTTCCGCTAATCGCTGCCGGATTAACCAGTCATCGGAGTTAACAAAAGTTAAAAGCTTCTCGACGGTTTCCACTGCTTTGATTTCCCCAAGAGCGGCAATAGCGGCCTGTTGAATAACCGCTTCGTTACTATCGAGAGCCGATAATAACACCTGTTTAGCCCGAATATCGCGTAAATTGCCCAAAGCGACGGCAGCACTGAAGCGGACTAACCATTGCGTATCTTCGTAAAAAGCTCGTTGTAGGGGTTCAAAAGCGCGAATATCTTCTAAATAACCTAAGGCCCCCGCAGCATCGGCGCGAATGCCATAATCGGCATCATTGGCTAACAAATCCACGAGGATAGGAAAGCATTCCTCGGTTTGTTTGACTCCCAAAGCAAAGACAGCCATCGATCGCACTGGCAGCATTTCATCATAAAGGACTTTTTTGATCAAGGGTACAGCCTCCTCCGGGGCCACTTCTCGCAGGGATGCCAAGGCCAGCAGACGATCTTTAGAGTTGCTGCTTTCTAACTGCAGGGCAATGGTTTCTATATCAGGCTTACTCATTTTTGTCAATCACTTGTAATATTTCTTTAATTCTAACGCAATTTTTTCTAAGTCAGCAGCCCTAGTGGACTGAAACAGCTAATTTCTGTCTGTTACAGTGTTTCTCATAAAGATGAAGTGTAATCTAATTTGGTATGGAAGACCGACTCCCGAAAACGAAAACTTCGTACCTGCTCATTAAGATAACTGCTCTAACTAATATCCTTAACAATAGGATTAATTTAGCTTAAACCTCCTGTAAAAGTAAGTTTTCGAGGTGCTATCGGCTCAAAATATCGAAAACCTCAGATAAATTTGACATAATCTTGGGTTTTATGGACGGGATAGTTGTTTCTTGTCTTTTTTCTCCTCCTCTGGACTGTCTCGGAGTCTCCTCACGGAAGATTTTTGATTTTTGCAGGAACTCTCTTAAACAAGTTGGGGAAGTGGTTCTACAAAAATTAACTTTATTTATGTTTAAAATGCTATCATGAAGCTTGCATCGTAGATTTCAGTATATATTGAGAAAACCATGACTATTTCTGGCAATAAAATTACAGAAAGCATTATTAACAAGCTACAGGAAATTCCTCTAGATAAACAAAAACAAATCTTAGAATATGTAGAAGCTCTCACGGAGGAAAAGGAGCCGTTATCTTTCCCTAAAAAACGAGTCTTTGGGTTGCATCAGGGAAAAATTTGGATGAGTGATGATTTCAATCAACCCTTACCCGATAATTTCTGGAATTTTGACTCATGAATATTCTCTTAGATAGTCACACTTTAATCTAATTTTCCCAGAATTCTCCTCAGCTTTCCTCATGAGCAATTAAGATGCTAGAAGATAGAAATAATCTTCTTTTCTTGAGTTTGGTCAGTGTCTGGGAAATACAGATCAAAGTACAGTTAGGCAAATTAAATTTAGATATTTCTCTCTCGGAAATAGTTAAAGATCAAACTAAAATTAATGATGTGCAGATTTTACCCCTGAAATTATCTCATATTTGGACATTAGACACCTTACCTTATTATCACAAAGATCCGTTTGATCATTTATTAATTTCTCAAGCAATTACAGAAAACCTAATTATCCTGGGTGTTGATTCTGTTTTCAATTCTTATCCCGTGCAAAAAATATGGTAAAAAATGTCGTTTGTTTTCTTTTTATTACTGGTTACAAAATTTCTAAACCCGCAAGGATAAAACTCATAATTGAGATTATATAGTTATGCTAAAAACTACCCGAAGTCTGGTTAAAATTTTCTCTGTTGATGCTAATAAAAGATAGTAATCAAATTCCCGAATTAAAGGAGAAGGAAGATGGAGTTTTATCCTTTGTAAGAAAATTACGAATAGGCAGTTTAAATGCAGTACAGCTTATTAACAATTCTGATTAATCTTCTATTAAGATAACTTCGGTTGACGGAATCGATAAACATCAATGATCGCCTGTACCCAACCATTAGCAACAGATTCTAATAATCGATCGCCTTTTTCTTTACTTGCATTAGTAGCATCTCCCATCACTCCACTTTTAGTTAATTCCTTAGTTAACCAAGCAAAGGGTAATTTTCCTTCCATAGTTAATAAACTATTTTCTGGCAAACCTTGGGGATATTCTCGGACAGCCCGCTCAATTTTGACCTGTTCTGGCAGTAATGATAACATAATGCTAGTTTCCACATCTCCTGCATGAATACCGTATTCTAATTCATATTCCGAGAATAATTCAGCCGCATTGTGGGGAACTCGCCAAGTGAAAAAAGGAAATACTAAAAAATCGGTATATTGTTGGTGAATATCTCTAGCGGCAATTTCCATAACTTGCGGTTGTCCGCCGTGAGAGTTCATTAATACTAACTTGCGAAACCCCGAACGATAGAGACTTTCAGCTATCTCTTGAATGAGGGTTAATAAGGTGGCTGCCGAGAGGGTAATCGTGCCGGGGAAAGACCAATGTTCGTTAGATTTTCCGTAGTAGAGACAGGGTAAAGCAAAGGCGGGAACATTTGTATTTAATTTCTCGAAAGCTTTGCCTAAAACCCCTAAACTAATGGCAGCATCGACGGCAATAGGGAGATGGGGTCCGTGTTGTTCGATCGCACCGATGGGTTGAATAATTACCACATTTTCCTTATCTAGCATTGAATCTATATCGGTCCAAGTAAGATAGGGAAAATAACGATGAGGGGGAATAAAACCGTGCATCATAATCCTATTGGGGGTGAGGGATTAGGGTTAAGTAGTCGTGCAAAATTAATTTCCTAGTCGAGACGGGAGATGGGAGACGGGAGATGGGAGACGGGAGACGGGATAAAGCTATTAGGGATCGGATTTGAGTTTTCAGTTCACTGTTTACTCACAGCAGAAGTCTGACGGAGTAGTGGCTTAGATGTGTAATTAATTGTGCTTAGATACTTATGGAAAAAATTACTGTTTATTTGGTAATTGTACCACTAATTCTTGGCAAGGTTGCCAATCATCTTCATCGGTAATGGTTGGACAAAACGAATCCCTATAGCAACAAAACCTGTTTCATTAATTATAATCTGCAATATCGTGCCTCTTCTCGACCTTGTGTGATAAGTTTAAATTATATAAGAGCGATCGATCTTTGTGTCCTTTGTGTCTTTGTGGTTCGTTTCACTCGCTCGCCCGCAGGACTGTATCTTAGAATACATTTTACCCACCAAACCCAAGAGAGCCTATCGTCGGGCAAAAACACCAGGAGTGACTTGTTTTTTTTACCCTTGTTACTGATTATCTTTAAGCCTTTTCTTTAAGTATTGTTGTTAATGTAGCTTATTATAGCAGTTCTCACACCTGTGTGGCACATTTAAACCTTTGCTAATTAAGCTTTTCAACATCGATAATGTACCTCTTGCGAACAGGAAACGCTATAAGATCAGCGACCGCACTTAAACTCACAGCTTCAATGAATGTGCATGGTGCGTTCCCAAAAATCTATCGGTGGAGTAGTATGAGCCATCTTAGGGAACGCACCCTACGGCTAAAAGGAAAAGGCGCTTCATGGTTTTTGGGTGGTATTGCCGTCCATTTTAAGGTGGTGAGGATGTCAACAGCAAAATTTCCGTAAAGAGGGTGATTCCCATTGATTAATATGTCAAGTTCCCTGCCGTAAAGAATCGATAGATACTTGAGGCAATGATAATAGAACTGAATATTTCCTTAGAAGCCACCGAAAAAACAACCGATGAGATAAGGCAATGCAAGAAAGCGATCGATCGGCAGTCGGCCGAGTTTAACTGGTGGATGACCGGAATCAAAGCAAGGCTAGATGCGATCGCTGGTAAGATCGAACGGGACAAGCGATCGCATCTGGCTTAAAACAAAAGGTGCTTCATGGTTCATTGTCGGTAGTGCGACCAACTAACTGAACATAAGCCCACCTTATCACCCCGACAAGTAATACTGAATGTTAAGAAACTTTACAAACCGTTACATAACCCTTAAGATGAGAACATCATAAATCAATCAAACCGCACTCATAAACCAATGACCACCACCTTACAACAGCGCGAGAGTGCTTCCCTGTGGGAGCAGTTCTGCCAGTGGATCACCAGCACCAACAACCGTCTTTATGTCGGCTGGTTCGGTGTGATCATGATCCCCACCCTGCTCACCGCCACCACCTGCTTCATCATCGCCTTTATCGCCGCTCCTCCT
>NZ_JAPZSS010000087.1:0-14516 GCF_027532015.1 Microcystis sp. LE19-131.1A
CTGTTTTCTCCCCTTTGCTATTAATAAAAGTTATATTTTCTCTGAATTATCTCAACAAAAACTTATCTTCTCAATCGGCTTGAATAATCAATTATCTTTCTCCTGCTGCCCCCTTACTTTTTCAGCAAGCCCTAATTATAAATACTCAAGCAATCAAAGGGATTGGCTGAGAACGAACGGGGTTAATTCAGGAAGATAGTTCTGTTTTTAGAATAGGGAATTCAAGGGAAATAAAAATTTATAATTAAGTAGTCGTGCAAAATAAATTTCCTAGTGAAGAAAGGCAAAAGGCAAAAGGCAAGGGGGGGTTAGATGTGTGTAATTAATTTTGCTTAGGTACTTATTGTCAGCTAAGGTAAAATGGGTGACAGCACGTCAAATTATTCGGCTCTTCGTTACTTGTTATGGTTCGATAGGGGGGCATAAATCGACTAAATCCTTATATGGCAAGAGACTTAATTGATTAGTTCCCTCTAGATAAAAAACAATTGACAAAAATCGCTAAATGCCTTTCTCTATAAGAGTTTCATTCCTTATAACCCTGTACATTGCATCAGACAAACCGAAGAAACGCAATTTAATGTTCTGATAGCCTTGGGATGATTCAGAGCTAAACCCACAGGTCAAAAATTAAATCATAAAATCCCGCTTGTTTGGCTGGAAAATCGCCCCTTTCTATCCTAGCAATAATTGATGGTAAAGCTGCGATGAAAGCAGGGCTTCTCTCTTTCGGATGTAGACTCCAAGCTCTAGGGTTGGTGAGGTTAATCCTCAGATAATCCGTCCGTTTGAGCTTCTCAGAAACCATAATTTCCCAAGAATCTAATTTTCCCTTTCCAGTCCAGATATTTAGGGCTGTTTTCATCCCTTCTGGCCAATTTTTTACAAACTGCTGCCGATATTCATTATACCAGATGATAGGCAGGGGTAATAACTCATCAAACCGGTTACATTTGAGCAAATATAGGCGACTTCCAAAATATTTAAATTCATAAAAACCTTGAGGATTTAATTTGCCCATATCTGATTCAAAAAACTTACCATCAGAGGTGGGCGGTCCTGTCATAGGACGGACAAACATAATCCGAGGATTTGCTTCCATCAGATCAATTCCTTCAGCAATCCATTTGTAGCCTGGCTCTTGGTACATCATCATATCGCTATCAAAATGCAGCAGATAGTCACTCTGACATTCTTCTATCTTAAAAATCGAGCCAAGGATCGGATAGCCTTTATAGTTATGAGTAGGTTTTATGGCACTGCCGAAATGTTTTAGATATAATCGTTCTTGATACCTGGAATCGTAATTAAAATCTACAATCCGGTCAACCACACCCTTGTGCAGCAAAGTTTGTGCACATTGGCGTAAGTCTTCCATCGTACCAATACCAGGACGATCAACTTTTTCCCCACTCAAAGCAGCCGTGTCTATGGCTAACACTTTTTCTTGAAAGGGAAAATTACACATCTTAACTATATGGGGGATAGTAAGCATCATAAATGGTAAGTCAGTCCGCGCTACAAAAAACCAAAGCGAACAAGTAGGAGATGCCATTAATCTTGCCTCTAACCATTTAGATACGGGACGGGGCTTATTATAACATCTTCACAGCTTTTTTACCCCTTTTGGCAGTTTAAACCCCACCCCAGTTCCTAGTCTTATAGAGTTAGTTGACAAGACTGGGATTTGTGAGGTAATTTTTTAGAAGATGCCCAACTGGGACGATTGATCTCTAAGTATTTTATGACTTTCCCCTTTGTCTCAATTATTATTCCTGTTTTTAATGATGTAGAGGGTCTGAAAACTTGCCTAGAAGCTCTTGAGCGACAAATGTATCCTACGGACGATTGGGAGATCGTTGTTGTCGATAACGGGCCCGATGATAGCATTAAAGATTGCGTGGCTCGATTTCCTCGAGCCTCTTATCTGGTAGAAACCATCCCCACGCAATTTGCTGCCCGCAACACGGGGATTAGGGAATGCCGGGGTGAAATCATTGCTTTTACTGATGCTGACTGCCTTCCCGATGCCCACTGGCTGAGAGAGGGGGTAGAGGATTTGGTCAATACTCCTAATTGTGGTTTGGTTGCAGGTCATATTGAGGTTTTTCCCGAAATCGAAGGCAAAGCCAACGCGGTTGAGCTTTTTGAGATGATTACAGCTTTACCCCAAGAAGAATTAGTTACGAAGATGAAATTTGGCGCAACTGCTAATATTTTTACTTTTAAACAGATTTTTGAAACCGTAGGATTTTTCAATCTCTCTCTTCCCTCGGGAGGAGATTTAGAATGGGGACGGCGAGTTAGTAGCGCAGGTTATCAAGTAGTTTATGCCCCAAAAGCCCTAGTCAAACATCCTGCTCGCAAAACTTGGCCTTCCTTAAGGTCTAGAACCATAAGGGTCATGGGGGGATTGCATCAGATCAATTTAATCAGTTACCCCCATCGGTCTAATTTAAACCGTTTCCGGGGCTTAATCGGTGATATTTGGCGAGATTGGCCTAACCTGAACGATCTTCTGGCTATCTACAAAGATGCCAGAATTCCCAACCAAAGCGATCGGATCAAGGTGGTCTTGGTTACTTTAGCGGTAAAGTGGACAAGGATTTCTGAGAAAGTTAGGCTGTTTTTAGGGGGAGGATTAAAGACGGACTACAATAGAGATTTACAAGCAGTGGGTATTAAGTCAGAAAATATTTGATCTATAGGGGTTTTCCCTCGCCTGAATTCAGTTCTTATACCCTCTCTTTAGGAATCGGCAGAGGTGTTGTTTACGTCTTATTTAGGTTTGCCAGAGCTGATAACTTTTGCTTAATTTTAATCAGGATAGTTTTTATTTTACTCTTGAATAGATTAGAATTTTTGGTAGATCTTTGAATTTGCGTGATTAAATTTTCTGCTATCTTAATCCTCAACAACTTGGCCGTATCTTCAGAGATTTTATTTTCTAGGTAACTTAGCGCATTGCCTAAGGCATCATCTTGAAAATCTGGACAAAAAATGTTAGTGTTTCCTTGCACTCGACTGACGAAAATGAGCCCCTTAATATAGGCAGTTGCTAGAGTTTCTAAATCTAAATCAGATGGCACAAAGTATTGCAAGATATCTTGGAGAGTCTCCTCACCTTCTGCCGCCGCTAAGGCGACACCATAGTTAAAAAAAACGGCTCGATTACGGAGTTGATTGTAGTAAGAAATATCAATGGGGGGATGGACGTTTTCTAGCTGAATCAGGCGCGGATCTTCCTTGGTTAAGCAATCCAAAACCTGTAATATCCCTTTTAAGACCCTGAGTCCTTGCCGACTATGAGAGCTACAATTCTGACGGTATTGAGCTAAAAAATCAGGTATATGCAGCAATTTCTGACGGGATCTGGCGAAGCGAATCCAGATATCCCAGTCTTCACCCCCCGCAGTACCATCGAAATTGAACCAGCCTACTTTTTGCAGAGACTGGGAGCGGATCATAATGCCCGCAATCCCCCCCCAAGTATTGTGTTCCAGAATATTGGGCCAGCTAGGAACTTCACTTTGATCGAGCTGGCCTAGTATAGTCTGGCCATCTTCCGCCATCATCCAAACGTTAGAGGCCACAGCGGCTGCTTCAGGGTTTTTGCTTAAGCTTTCTACACACTTGGCCATCATTGACGGAGCGAGCAGATCATCGGCATCTAAAGTGATTAGAAATTCGCCCCTGATCAAAGCGCTGCCGTTTTTCCTGGCCGCTACTTGCCCCTGTTGTTCTTGATATAAATACTTAATCCGCTGGGGATATCTCTGGGTATATTCTTGGGCTACCTGATGGGTGTTGTCGGTGGAGCCATCATTGACAATAATTATCTCATAGTTTTGATAAGATTGTCTCAAAACAGATTCCACTGCTTGAGCAAGTAAGTGTCCATGCTGATAACAGGGAATTAATACGGAAACTTTGCCGAGCTCAAAAATGGGATCGTTCTCTAGCATATCTTGCACTCATAGGGGTTTATTCTCGGGTTTGCCTAATAAACCTTTGAGTTTTTTACTTAGCCTACTTTTCCAAGTGCGGAAAATTGTGGTCAGGTGATCGCGGATCACATATTGCCAGCGCCAGGGCCAAGATAAATTCTTCAGCCTGTACTTAAGAAACAGATCGCGATTGGGCATATTTGGCCCGTGACCAAAGCCTGCCCAGTGGGTATATAGTATTCTTTTCCCATTTACCTTGTGAGTATTATCGGCAAACTCTATCTTGAATTTTGCCCACTCGGAGCCCAGATCTGGGATAGCCTCAGTAATGGCTTGGGTTTTCAGCCCCTTAATATCCACACAGTAGTTGACAAAAGGCTGGACAATACAATTATCAGCAAAATGCTGTCTGATTGTGGCTGCTTGTTCAGCCAACTCTTGAATATCATCTAGGCTAAAAGCTCCCCGGGAAGATATAAAAGAGCCTGCGTTGAAACCATTTGCCCTATACTCTCGGATCATTTTATCTCTAAACTCCCCCTCTTTATAGACCTGATCGAATATACCCCTATAGTAGTACATAAATTCTAATTCAGAGTTGATATAGGTTCGGAACAGCTCTTGCAAGCTATCTAAAACAATAATGTCAGAATCTAGAAAGATAAAATGCTCTAGGGGTCCCCAGAAGATGGAAAAAATACGAAATCTGTGATTATGTATATCGTCGATACCCCTTACTTTTGCTCCCACTCCATCTAATAGCTCCAAGTTTATATCGCGATAAAAATTGAAATTGTATTTCTGAGAAATTTTACTTAGTTGGGATATATTATCATTAAAAGGTATAACATATAGAGGGCATTCAGGCTCATAGGCCCTGAGACTTTCTAAGAAAGGAATCATCCATTCCAAAACCTGATCATTAGCTAAACAGTATATACCTACTTTTCCAAGCGTCTTCATGGGTTAAGATTTATCAACGAGTTTCCGCTATTCTACTCAGGGAAACTTTTCTTGTCAATCTCAGGGAAAAGGAAAATCCTCAACGCTTACGGTCAAGTAAATTGTGGCCAGGGCTACAAGTCCGTCAAGATACAACAATTTCACCGCCAAGGATAAAGTTAGTATTTTGTTCCTTTCCTGTTCCCTCCTTTCAAGCCACGAGGACTCTAAGGACAGGCAATATCTCAACCTAATTCGTTGCTAGGTCTTGCCGGAGCCGGTCTCTAAATCGGTTAACTGTGATATAAATATTTTTAGATGGGAGCAGTAAAAACTTATGAGCAACGGAATCTGTACTTTGGCTAACGATCGGGTTTACGATCAGCTAGTGGCTTTGCTGAATAGCATTGAGGCGAATGGGGGAAAAGACTTACCAGTTTGTGTCTACCCCTACGATGACCAAACCGAGGAAATTGCCAAGTTAATCGCTCAACGCCCCCAAGTTGAACTGTATCGCGAGCGGGAGTCGATGGAGAGGTGGGATAATTTTGCCAAAGCAGCCTGGGATTCCCATCCTACAGCCCGCATCAGGTGGCAGCAAGCGGGAAGCAATGGCTATCATCGTTTTGGTACCCATCGTCGCTACTGTGCCTTTGACGGCCCCTTTGACCGATTTGTCTATATGGACGCGGATACCTTACTTTTGTCTCCCATAGACTATTTCTGGGAAAAGCTAGACGATTATGATTGTGTTATCTACGATTATCAGTATAAAGATCCCTCCCACGTCTATGAAGTTAGTTCGCCAAGGTTACTGAAAATATTCTCCGAAGAACGGATCAAAAAAGAGATTTTCTGTTCAGGAATCTATGCTTCTAAAAAAAACTTATTTGAGGAAGAAAAGAGAAATTGGATTCTGGAACAATTGCGTTCAGGAGAGTCAGAGATTATCTATCCCATGGCAGTGGATCAACCTCTTCTAAACTACATGATGATGAGAACAGGTACTTCTATATACAATTATGCTTTAAATACTCCTCCAGAAAAGAGAGTAGGTAACTGCGTTACCGATCCCAAATTTGTCGAAAAAGATAATTTATTGTATGATAAAGGATATAGGTTAATTTACCTTCATTATATTGGGATTTCAAGCAGTTTCTTTACTAGATGTTGCCAGGGAGAAAATATAGATTTTCCCTATCGCAGTTTATTTTTATATTATCGCTATCTCTACGAACCTGAAAATTATCCTCAATTTAAATCCAGTCCTGTCTGGTACAATCAACCTAAAAGTTTAGGAAAAAGAATGAAGGAAAAATTACAGAGAATAGTCAGTAGAGTTTTTTCTAACTAATAACAAGAGGTTAATTTGTGACAGAAAAAATAGTAGGTATGCTCAGCAGCTATCCCAATTTAAATCAGGGAGATTGGCTATGGAAACAAACTCCTTATCCCATGGGAGTTTGGGGTAATATTTCCATGCAAGCTAACGCTCCTGAGCCAGATTACTTATTACTTTATCAGTTTGATTTTCCGGAACCAAAGAAAGAGCAAGGCGGCTGGAAAAATTGGCTCAAAAAACCAGCAAAGCCACAGCAGGCACTTCCATCTATTTTGGGGAGAGTTCCCAAGGAACGCATTATCTATCTCTTAAGAGAACCGCCCTTACCAGAAGTGTTATCGACCAATCTGGAAAATTACCGCATCGCCAGCGAGTATTGTGGCTATGTATCAGGTCCGGATGATTACGCGCCTCAACCATACTATATGCCTGCCGACTGGCACATAAGCAACAGCTTTCGAGATCTGGCCGATTTGCCCTGTCCGGAAAAAATTCGCCTCTGCTCTTGGATTACCTCTGGAACTACCCGCACAGCCAATCATCGCCACCGTTTGTCCTTTATGCAGCTAATCAAAGATAACGAACTTCCTTTCGATTTTTATGGGCGAGGTTTGCCGGACTGGACGGGTTCGAGAGGCTCGGTACAAAATAAATGGAATGTCCTAGCTCCCTACTACTACAATCTGGCCATAGAAAACTACGCACAGAGTAGGTGGTATATCAGCGAAAAGCTCTGGGATCCGCTATTAGCTTGGTGTCTACCTATTTATTACGGTGGAGCGGATGCAGAGAAACTATTGCCACCGAAAAGTTTCTTACGCCTGCCCAGTTTGGATCAAAAAGGAGTTGATTATTTGCGAGAGGTCACTTCTAGTTTGGATGCTTGGCACGAAGCGAAAGAAGCGATCGCCGAAGCGAGACAAGTTATCCTGTACGAGCTGAATCTACTTAACTGGCTCTCTAATTTCGTGGTATCCTAAATGCCAATGGTTCTCTTCGGTTTTGTTGGCAAATTGTTCTATATGATGCCTATTAGCCGCAACTATGAATGCTCCTAAATCAGGACGAAAACTGGGACGGTAGGGACAGAAGGTGTTTTCCTGAGTACAGGATAAACAAGAGAGCCAACCAATTTTTAAAACAACTCTTTCCTATATTGATGGTTAAACAATGCTGAAAAAAACTATTGGAGTCTATATGCCCTATTTTATGGGAGGAGGTGCTGAATCTGTGGCTCTCTGGATACTAGAAGCCTTAAAAGAAAAATATGACTTAACTCTTTTTACCCTTTACTATCCAGACTGGGAAAAGCTAAATAAGTTGTATGAAACATCCCTCAATCCCAAAGAAGTTAAAGTTGTTTCTGTATTACCAAAAAGTTGGCAAGGCATCTCAGAGTTTCTCATCAGTAATAATCCTCATTTTCGGCAGATATCCATTCATTTAAGCCTGCGTTATTTAAAAGAAAGAGCCAAAAATTATTCCTTGGTGCTATCAGCTTGTAATGCGGCCGATCTAGGCGTACCAGGAATCCAATATATCCATTGGGTTAAAGTCCTTGAAGGTGGTAAAATACACCAGAATATGCCCTACCTAAATATCTCCAATTTTTCTGTAGATAACCTCAAAAAGAATCTGTCTATTTCTAACTCTTTTGATGTAGCCAAAGCAGTCAAAGAAGTTTACGGGCTTGATAGTACCGTTATCTATCCCCCAGTGGTCATTCCCGTTAAGGATATTGCTCGGGAGCAAAAAGAGAATGCTTTTGTAATTAGCGGTAGGTTAACAGTAGATAAAAGTCCAGATTTCGGCATTAAAGTCTTAAAAGCAGTGCGGGAGAGAGGATTTTCCATCAAACTCCATATAACTGGGGGAGCTGGGGGAGCTTTTAATAAAAAGTATCAACACTATATTGAACAATTGGTAGCAGAAAATTCCGACTGGATTCAACTGTATAAGGATCTTCCCTATGCAGATTATTGTAATATACTGTACAAATGTAGGTATGGTATCCATCCCAAGAAAGACCAGTTTGGTATCTCCGTAGCCGAAATGGTGAGAGCAGATATCATTCCCTTTGTACAGAAAATAGGAGGTCAAACTGAAATCGTCGGTAAGCACAATACAGAATTGCAATTTAACAGTATGGAAGAAGCAGTAGAAAAGATTATTGCAGTAATTAGTAATGAAAAGAAACAGGAAGAGCTTTTAATGTCCCTCTCCCATCAAAAGTCTCTTTTTTCATCAGAGAAATTTCAAAGGGAAATCAGTCAATTTGTAGATAATTATTTCTCTGACAACGTTTCCGAAACCTAGGCAAGAGATTCTAACGCTTGCACATACTATGTGACTACATCATCCCAAGTCCACAGGCGTTTCGTCGGGAGCATCTCACTTGTGCAACAAGTATTAATGCTTATGGCTGTCAAAAACTATAAAACCTTGAACTTTAAACCCCAACTAAGTTGAGACCCGTAGTTTTTCCTCCTCTATTTTAAGATGAGTTTTACTCCATAAGTGATCGGCCAAAACGAGAGGCGCGCTATATTGATCACTATTCTAAAATGGAAGCAGGGGATTTTTGCTTGAATCTATGACTGTAACACTGCTCGCACCACCGGCTGAAATAATTCACCTGTCCGGGATTAGCTGGAAAACCTACGAAACGCTGCTCGCAGAAATGAGCGATCGCCGTCTCCAGCTGACCTACAATCGTGGCAATTTAGAAATCATGGCTCCTTCGACCGGACACGAAAGATTCAAGAAAGTGGCGGGGCGATTTGTTGAGACAATGGCTGAAGAACTTTGGATTCGGATAGAACCCTTGGGGTCAACCACCTTTAAACGCCCTCAATTAAGTGGTGCAGAACCCGATGAATGTTTTTATATTGATAATATTGAGGCGGTTCGGGGGAAAAAGCGACTGGACTTAAATGAAAACCCACCACCGGATTTAGTCATAGAAATTGATGTCACCAGCAGTTCTCAAAATCGCCTTCAGGTTTATGCAGATCTAGGCGTGGCAGAGGTTTGGGTTTATAATGGGGAATCTCTGGTTATCCAACAATTACAAAATGGCAGTTATATCACCTCCCCAACCAGTCAATTTTTTATGAATATTCCTATTTCAGAGATTGCTATATTTTTACAACAAGCTGAGACATTGGATTACCTAGAGTTAGTAAAAGCATTTGGGACTTGCGCTTTGATAATGTACCTTTTGGGCGAACGCAGTTCGCCCCTACATTGTGGACAAAATCGGTTACTGTAGGGGCGCAAAGCTTGCGCCCTCCGATCGATCAGGTTTGCTGATCGATCGGAGGGCGAGAGCCTTCGAGAGCCCCCGCAGCTAAGGGACTTGCGCTTTGATAATATGCCATCTGGCTGGTCTGATTCTTCTACAGAGCGATTTTCTGGCTGGGATATTATTCCCACGCAAGTCCCTTTCGGAATTGGGTAAGAAGTCAGTTGAAAAAATAAATCTGAACTGGAGTCTCAAAAATGGGAACTAACAACTTTTCCTTTTTGGGTCGTTGGTCGTCAATACCAAATCAGGTTACACCTCATCGACCCAAAGGTTAATGCGGATGGAGGGACTCGAACCCACACATCAAAGACACTAGAACCTAAATCTAGCGCGTCTACCAATTCCGCCACATCCGCAAATATGTCACCTTATTCCATCATAGCATAAGATACTATAGGAAAGATAAAATTTTTTATTCTTAATAATTTTATGCTCTTAGGTTTTGTCTTTCAGTCTCCCGGCCCGATTCTCTGGGAGATTGGACCGATTTCGGTGCGCTGGTATGGATTTCTCATCGCTATGGCGGTATTATTGGGTGTCACCCTCTCCCAGTACCTAGCTCAAAAAAGAGCGATCGATCCCGATTTAATCGCTGATTTGGCCATTTGGTTAGTAGTGGGGGCCATACCTGCAGCCCGTTTGTACTATGTTCTCTTTCAGTGGCAAGAATACGCGCAAAATCCTGCCGATATTATCGCCATTTGGAAGGGAGGTATCGCTATTCACGGGGCAATTATCGGGGGTTTGCTGGCAGCCCTAATCTTTGCTCGCATTAATCGGGTTTCTCTTTGGCAATTGCTCGATCTGGTGGCCCCTTCCGTCATTCTCGGTCAAGCGATTGGACGTTGGGGTAACTTTTTTAATTCGGAAGCTTTTGGCAGTCCGACTAATTTACCTTGGAGGTTGTTTATTCCTCCCGCTAGTCGTCCTTTAAAATATATCACCGTCGATTATTTTCATCCCACCTTTCTCTACGAATCTATCTGGAATCTGGGAGTTTTTGCCCTACTCATCTATCTATTTTTCTGGGGTTTAAAACACCCTAGTAAATTAAAAATTGGCACCCTTACCCTAGTCTATTTTATCGCCTACAGTCTTGGTAGATTCTGGATTGAAGGACTACGCACCGATAGTTTAATGTTTGGACCTCTGAAAATGGCACAAATAATTAGTTTAGTAGCGATCGCTATCGGTATTTTCGGTTTATTCTGGTTATATAAACTCCAGCGTCCTTTACCGGATGTGGTGGCGACCGTCAGTTATAATCAAAAGTTACCCTAGCTAACCCCGACAATGGATCTAGTAACAATTTTTCAACAGGTTTTAAACGGTTTATCGATCGGTAGTGTCTATGCTATTTTTGCCCTTGGTTACACTTTGATTTTTTCCATTTTAGGGATTATCAATTTTGCCCATGGTGCAATTTTTACCCTCGGCGCCTATTTTACCTATGCTCTAACGGGGGGAGTTTTCGGTTTTAATGGTTTATTAGCTAATGCCAAATTGCCCTTTTCCTTACCCTTTTTTTTAGCACTTTTCCTAGGCTGTATCCTTTCAGGGTTCACCTCGGTTCTTCTGGAAAGATTAGCCTTCAAACCCCTCCGGGTAAGGGGTTCCGATTCTCTCTTAACTCTGGTTTCTAGTCTAGGGGCAGCCGTGGTAATTGTCAATGTTATTCAATACTTATTCGGAGCAGAAATTTATACTTTTCCCGATGATATTTATGGCAATCTTCCCCCCGCAATTAATTTTGGTACAGCCGATCGCCCCGTGGCAATTCGCACAATTCAGATTATTATTTTTCTGGTTTCAGCAGTTATGGTGGCTTTACTAACTTATTGGGTTAATTTTACCAAAATGGGCAAAGCTTTACAAGCAGTAGCTGAAGATGTCACCACGGCCAGTTTGTTGGGGATCAATCCCGAAAAATTTATCGTGATTACCTTTTTTATTAGTGGTGCCTTGGCAGGTTTAGCAGGAACTTTAGTCGGTTCTAGTGTTAGTATTGCCGGTCCCTATTTCGGTATTGCTTTCGGATTAAAAGGTTTAGGAGTGATTGTTTTAGGGGGATTGGGAAGTATCCCCGGAGCGGTTATCGGTGGTTTATTATTGGGTATTGCCGAAGCTTTTGTTCCCGCAGAATATTCCGGTTATCGAGAAGCGATCGCTTTTGCTATTCTCTTTATTATGTTGTTAGTTCGTCCCCAGGGTTTACTAGGCAGAAAGTTAATTCAAAAAGTCTAAGTCGGTTTAATTGTCCGCGAGAACAACTGTTTTTCCCGACAAAGAAGATTGATAGGCAGCATAGGCCACTTCTAGGGCATAAAGACTGGCTTGGGGAGTAACATAAAGAGGAACCTGATCGAAGAGATAATCTAGCACCATGGCGGTATCTTTAGCAAAAAGACCACGACGGGTTTCCACTTCTAAAACTTGGCTACCTTCACTATTAATTAACTGCCCTTTTTCCCCTTCAAAAATTAAGCTGCCCCCCTCACCATGAATAGTGAAAGTTCGCTCATTTTCCCAAAAAACTTCGCCTTTGCCGTAGGTAACTTCGGCAATTAAGCCATTTTTAAATAATAACTGCGCCTCACACAAACAGGCCAGAAAATAATCGGATTCCGGGGCATTCCAATAACGACAATGACAGGATACGGACTCCACTTCCCCAAATAAATTAGTAAAGCGATGGATACGAGAAAGGGCAGCAATCAAAGGAAACCCGAATAAATCCCGATGAAATGTCCAGCGCCGGGGTGCTGGTCTGCCGGGGGCGATTGTGGTATAACGGGCTAGGTGGATATTGCCGAGGCTGTCTAAATACTGCTGTTGGGTTTGATGCAGTCCCCCCAAAAGTTCAATATGTTCGACGTGCAGTAATTTGTTCTCGGTTTCGGCTAGGGTGATTAATTCTGCTGCCGCTGCCGGGTGAAAAGCCAGAGGATACTCGACGATAACGTGCTTACCAGATTTTAAGGCAGTACGGGCGATCGAGGCATGGGCCTGATTAACGTTGGCAATGACAATCAGATCGAGATCAGGATGACTGGCCAGGCTTATTGCCGAATCTAGGGCAGAAATTTGGTATTTTTGCGAGAAATTAACGATCGATTCGGGACTATTACCGCTAAAATACAGAAGCTGGGCGCGGTCGTCGGCTTGCAAGCTTTCAGCGCGACGTTGAGCGGCGAACCCTGTGCCAACTATACCAATTTTTAAGGGACGATGAGAAGTCATCAGGGGCATTCTGGCGACATTAATTATCGGGAAGTGGGGTGTGGGGTGTGGGGTGTGGGGAGATCGGGGAATTTCAACTAATACCCCAAAACCCTAAAACCCCAACTCTCAACTCCTGAATACTTTCTACAGCAATTCTGCTTTTCCCAGCTTTATCTTAGCAATCAACTCATCTATTATCTCAAAAATAGCGCCCTGAAAGATGTGGGAGGGTGAATTCATATTTTTAATGGGCAACGCCAATTTTTTGCTCCTGTTTAGGCCCTAGACATTCTAAACCGCCATCGGTTGTCGGGGAGCATGACGACTAGGGGAAACCACTACGGGAGTGGGCGACACTGCACAGGTTAATTCTAGAGACTGTTCTAAACTAACCACCCGATTGAGTTCTTGCCATTCAGTGCCAAAAGGAGGCATCGCTAGAGCGCAGGCTTTCCAATGAGCTTCGACGGGAACATCTAGTTGTTGACAAGTGCCACCGCGCCGACCTTGGGTTTGATAGTATCGGCAGTATCGACAGGAAGAAGTAAGAAAGTTTGCGGCTTGCATGGGTTGGCTTTAAAAGGAAGATGATTATAAGGAACTCAAAGGATGACTCTCTTTTGGCTCTGTGTAATATTGTCCTACCCTGTGCCAAGGGTATTTTCCTGACTAGCATAGCTAGGACTGATACGCCATATAGTTTTTAGTGATCCCCAAAAAAAATTTTGTTTTTAGAATCTTTTAATAGTTACTTTGCAAAAAGCAGCACTGTCTCAAAACAGAGGAGTTAAACTCAGTTGTGGCCGAGGTTATCGGCTCTGGTATCGGCGATAACAAAGCGGGGATCAAGCCTTAGCCGAATAGAATTGATGAATACAGGTTCAATTAAGACAGAAAAGATCGGCCAATTGATTCCCGACTCAAAAGCACTCTTTCCACAAGACTATTAAGAAATTGAATCTTTTGCCCCGCCCGACTGGGCAAAACAAAAAGCACAACATTGCCAACGCTCAAGCTCTCCGGAGGGACTGGGAGACTGACAACGAGGACAAATCGGCCAGGATCGGGTTCTATGACGTATTTTCTGGCTCCAACTCTCTAAACCGTCCAGTTGCCGGGGATTTTCTGGCGGTTTTTCCGGGGTGACATAACTAGGATGATCTCTCAGGGATTTAGGTGCGATCGCTTCTGGAGGAATTAACTGACTATCTTGCTGCCAACGGGCAGCAGAAAAGCGGATATCGCCCAAGGGAGTCTCTAACTGACTATTAAGCCGTTTTAATAAGCTATAGCGTTGTAAAGACAATTCCTGTGCTAAAGCGGCGCTACTGGTAGCCACCGATAAAACCCCGCGATTGAGGGAAAAAGGCCGAGTTTGCTCCAACAGACGGGGATTAATAATTTTTGGCCATAATTGCAGCACTTGCTCATAGTGGCGATATTCTTCCCAACCCGCCTGTTGAGTAATAACCGCTAAAATTTTGTCAAGAGAATGTAAAGACATCTGGAAAATCTAGAGAGTACCACGTTAGACTAGGACGAAAAAACCCCTAAGTAGCTGGTTATAATTAAATTAAAAATGGATTTTAGGTTCGATCCCCCCTGCCCCCCTTGATAAGCTGTCCTTTAGTCACATCTTTCTTAACATTTCAAACCTTTGTAGCACAAGGCTTTCAAGACTCGGTTAACAATTTGTAATATTCCTTGTTGACACCCTTACTGACAAAGAAAAAACTGAAATCAAGTCAGGATAAGG
>NZ_JAPZSS010000231.1:0-10451 GCF_027532015.1 Microcystis sp. LE19-131.1A
CTCACAACTTCCCCTTAGACTTAGCTAGTGGTGAACAGGCTCCTGTAGCTCTGACTGCTCCTGCTATCAATGGTTAAGTTCTAGTCTGAACGAAAAGGCACTCCCGCGAGGGGGTGCTTTTTTGTTGTTAGAATTATGATAAGCGTTGCTGAATTAGGCGATGATTTGATAATTTTGGATTGATCATCCTGAAGTCTTTTTTTGGATTGTTAGAACTATCTGTAAACATTAGAGTTCTTGCATAATTAATTTTTGATAGTTTAAAAATGAGAAGAATAGGCATAAAATTGCATAAAATCCCTGAATAGAGCATTTAATTGATTAATGATCATTCTTAATTCTCCTGACTACTGATACTAAATCCAGTTATTAAAAACTGATTATTTATTCCCCTTTGCCTTTTGCCTCTCCTCATAACTAGCCTGTACTCAACGGATTTAGTATGACTACTGGCTCGTGACTCCTCACCTAAGGAAAGATTTTTGATTTTTGCAAGAGATCTAATCTATCGATTTTGATCCCTAAAAGCTGACAGCGGACGGCGGAAATTAATTGCGGTAAAAAGAACAAAAATGATTACAATCGATA
Source organism: Microcystis sp. LE19-131.1A (assembly GCF_027532015.1). Classification (NCBI taxonomy): domain Bacteria; kingdom Bacillati; phylum Cyanobacteriota; class Cyanophyceae; order Chroococcales; family Microcystaceae; genus Microcystis; species Microcystis sp. LE19-131.1A. Next base: position 589 of record NZ_JAPZSS010000231.1, read on the forward strand.
CAAAATATCAACGACTAGGATTAAATGGCTACTCATATTGTTACTGGTGTCGCGGGTTTTATAGGTTCTAACTTGGCACAAAAGCTTTTAGAACAAGGAGATCAGGTGATCGGTATCGATCAATTTAACGATTATTACGACCCCAGTTTAAAGCGCCAAAATGCCCATATTCTAGCCAAATATCGCGAATTTAAGTTAATAGAAGCGGATATACAAGCCCTCGACTGGAGACAACTGTTGCAAGGAGTAGAAGTATTATTCCATCAGGCAGCCCAAGCAGGAGTCAGAGCAAGCTGGGGTGATGGATTTCGTCAATATACCGAAAGGAATATAAATGCTACTCAAATTATCCTTGAGGCCGCTAAGGAAACCCCTTCTTTACAACGGATGGTTTTTGCTTCCACTTCCTCGGTGTATGGCAATGCGGAAACGATGCCGACTCCCGAAACCCTTTGTCCCCAACCAGTTTCACCCTACGGCATCACCAAATTAGCGGCAGAAAGACTCTGTTGGCTATATCACCAGAATTTTAACGTTCCCGTCACTGCCTTGCGTTATTTCACCGTTTATGGACCGCGGCAACGTCCCGATATGGCTTTCCATAAGTTTTTTCAAGCCGCGATCGCAGGTAAACCGATTGGCATCTACGGTGATGGAAAACAAACCCGCGATTTTACCTTCATTAGCGATGCTGTAGCCGCTAATTTAGCCGCTGCTGTAGTGCCGGAAGCGTTGGGTGAGGTGTTTAATATTGGTGGTGGTAGTCGCGTGGTTTTGCTGGATGTCTTGGATACCATGGAAAAAGTCATCGGTAAACCGATCGAGCGACTGCATCAAGGATTGGCCCGGGGAGATGCCCGTCACACCGCCGCCGATGTCACCAAAGCGCGTACTATTCTAGGTTATAATCCCCAAGTCTCTTTAGCCGAAGGATTAGCCCAAGAATGGCAGTGGATTCAGGGATTATATTGTTAAGTTAATTAGGGTTGGCTGAATATCAGTGGAAGCCTTTTGGCGATTGCTAGATGACTAAAAATAAAAGAGTGCTGATTTTAGGGGGAACAGGGGAAGCGGCGGTATTAGCGGCTAAAATTGCGGCAATTCCGGGTATAGATGCCATCGCTTCCTTTGCCGATCGCACGAGAGAACCGATTACTCTCACAACTCCTTCTCGTCGGGGGGGGTTTGGTGGTGCCACTGGGTTAGCCAATTATCTGCGGCAAGAAGGCATTGATTGTTTAATTGATGCCACCCATCCCTTTGCCGCACAAATTTCCTTTAATGCCGCTCAAGCCGCCTCGGATTGTGGTATTCCTCGATTAATGTTAAGTCGTCCAGCTTGGGAAAAAGTATCTGGAGATAATTGGATTGAAGTAGAAAACAATCAAGCGGCGGCGAATATTTTACCAGAGTTAGCACCGAGGATATTTCTCACTATTGGTCGGCAAGAACTGGCAAGTTATGCACATTTAAACAATATCTGGTTTTTGATGCGGATGATTGACCCTCCGGAACCAGATGCCATCGTACCGATTGGAAAATTATTATTGGAACGGGGGCCTTTTTCCTTACAGTCAGAGCGCTCTCTTTTACAAGAATATAAAATTGGGGTGATCGTGAGCAAAAATAGCGGCGGTGATGCCACTTACGCCAAAATTATCGCCGCTAGAGAGTTGGGAATAACCGTGGTCATGGTACAACGTCCACCTGTACCTGAAGGAGAAAAAGTGGCGGATGTTCAAAGTGTCCTGGCATGGTTAGAAAAAAGATGGCTCTCTTGATGAGACCTCTTGCAAAAATCAAAAATCTTCCCTTAGGTGAGGAGTAGGGGGCTAGTGTATTAGTATAATAGACTGGAACTTAATATAGCACTTTTCACATCACTAAGGTATCGACAAGTTTTGCCAACAAAGGGTTTAAGCCCCTTGCCTATGGCTCATTCTAATGAAAACTGCTATAGTAAGTAGTCATGCAAAATAAATTTTCTAGTGAAGATAGGCAAAAGGCAAGAGCTTTATCAAAATGTGTAATTAATTTTGCTTAGGTACTTATAATAGATAATAGTCTAATAGTTTTCTTTTTCCTCCGTCACCAGAGTAATACCTGTCCATTCTCCCTTCTGATCATAAGAACGAATTAGGCGCTGTCTTTGAGTAGGAGAAAGCAACCAACCCACCTCTAAAACAAAAGGATGACCAGCAGTAATTTTCAGAGGTGTATTACAGGAAGCTCCATCGGGCAGCATCAGAATTTGCACCGGCAGCTGACTATTTTCAAACAACAATCTTTGTCCCTCAATACGAGCGCTAGAAGTGATTTGATGATCACCAAAAGTCAAAGTTTGCGAGAGATAATTATCCCCCTGACGCTCGATCGAGATATGGGTAGAATAGGCAGCAGAATTATAAAAATCCCGTCCCGTTGTCACTGCTTGTCCTCGCCATTGACCCAGTAATTGCTCCACCGTTAACATCGGTCTTTCTGGTGACTGAGAATCAACTAACTTTTCCCGAATTAAAGTCAAGCGATCAAACTCACAGCGTTCATTAAATAACTGTACGATTCTTAATCGTCTTTCCCCAGAGATTAAGCCAAATTCTGCTCCGAATTGTGAGGAAAAACTACTAAAATATAGAGAACCTTGACAAAAAGCTCCCGTCTGGCTAAATAGAATACCCTGATGCAGAGAACTATACTCTAAAATTAAATCTTCCGGCGCTCGATCGCTGTAGAGACGGCGGACCAATTGACGAATCGATCGATTATTATTAATGCCTTGCAAAGATACCAAAGTCGGGGTATCTTCGATCAAGTCGCCTTGGGGAGACAGACGAGTAAAAGAACCTTGCCATTGACCGAGATTTTTTAGTAAACATTCCCACTGGGAGAGCATAATAATTGAGGTAATTGGGGGAAATAGGAAAAAATACATGGGAACAATTCGATTAATGCACGCCAAACTCCATCGAGTGCGCGTCAGCGAGGCTAACGTCGATTATGTCGGCAGTATCACTATCGATCGAGAATTGATTGAGCGGGTCGGTATTTTGCCCCTTGAAGAGGTGGATGTGGTCAATCTTAGCAATGGTAAGCGCTTTTCCACCTACGTTTTTCCTGGCCAAACCGGGGAAATTTGCCCTAACGGTGGTGCTGCGCTGCTCTGTCAACCCGGAGATATTTTGATTATCTATGCCTACGAACAACGTCCGAGGCAAGAAGTTCTCGAAAACGGTCATTTTGCCAAAGTTCTCGTCGCTGATGCCGAAAATCGCTGTCAGCAATTTTTTGAACAGAGCCTAATTCCCCGGAGTGATGGTCAGGGAGTGGAATTTTATAGCCAAGAATGCTGATTCTTGTCCCAAATTTGTTAACTTTCCCGTCATAATAAGAATAAGTAATGTAAATTTTCTTAGAATCAGCCCCCATGCGTGTAATTCTCATGACCGGTAAAGGAGGCGTGGGTAAAACCTCCGTCGCCGCCGCTACAGGACTCCGCTGCGCCGAACTTGGCTATAAAACCCTAGTTCTCAGCACCGATCCCGCTCACTCTCTCGCTGACAGTTTCGATCTCGAATTAGGTCACGATCCTCGTTTGGTACGTCCCCATCTTTGGGGAGCAGAATTAGATGCACTAATGGAGTTAGAAGGCAACTGGGGCGCAGTAAAACGTTATATTACTCAGGTATTACAAGCTAGGGGTTTAGATGGAGTGCAAGCGGAAGAATTAGCGATTTTACCCGGAATGGATGAGATTTTCGGCTTAGTTCGCATGAAACGCCACTACGATGAGGGTACTTATGATGTGTTGATTATCGATTCCGCACCCACGGGGACAGCTTTACGATTGCTGAGTTTGCCAGAGGTGGGCGGTTGGTACATGAGAAGATTTTACAAACCTTTACAGGGAATGTCGGTGGCATTGCGACCACTGGTGGAACCTTTTTTTCGACCGATCGCCGGTTTTTCCCTACCGGACAAGGAAGTTATGGACGCTCCCTACGAGTTTTATGAGCAGATCGAGGCTTTGGAAAAGGTTTTGACCGATAATACTCAAACCTCGGTACGTTTGGTGACAAACCCCGAAAAAATGGTGATTAAGGAGTCTTTACGCGCCCATGCCTATCTAAGTCTCTATAATGTTTCTACCGATTTAATTATTGCTAATCGGATTATTCCCGACAAAGTAACCGATCCTTTCTTTGCTCGTTGGAAAGAAAATCAACAGGGTTATAAACAGGAAATTTACGATAATTTTCATCCCTTACCGGTTAAGGAGGTTCCTCTCTACTCCGAAGAAATGTGTGGTTTACCCGCTTTAGAAAGACTGAAAGAAACTCTTTTTGCTGGGGAAGATCCGACTAAGGTTTATTACCAAGAAAACACCATTCGGGTAGTTCAACAGGAAAATAATTACAGTTTGGAGTTATATTTACCCGGCATACCAAAGGAACAGATACAACTAAATAAAACTGGAGACGAGTTAAATATTCGCATTGGTAATCACCGTCGTAATTTAGTTTTACCCCAAGCTTTGGCAGCCCTGAAACCTTCCGGAGCAAAAATGGAAGATGATTACCTGAAAATCTCTTTTAGCAACGTGGTAAAAGTGTAATTTCCCTAGATTGGGTGGGAAGTGGGGAGGTTTTCAGTGATCAGTAAACAGCGAACTGAAAACTCAAATCCGATCTCTGATAGCTATCTCCCCTCAACCGTCTCGACTAGGAAATTAATTTTGCACGACCACTTATCTCTTGGATTTGGTGGGTAAAATGTACTCTAAGATATATTCCCCCTAGCGCGGGGGTGGAACGAACCACAAAGACACAAAGGACACAAAGATCGATCCTATGTAAGTTAAACTTATCACACAGAACCTAGAAGAGCCATTGTTCCCTCACCCCAATTCGTGAAATTCCTCATTGCTGCGATGCAAATTCCCCACCTGCCTAGGTGTCCGGGTGGGGACTGACGCGGGATCGTTCACCCTAATTTTGGTAAACCCATACTATAGTTCTGGACTCTGGCGTTGAGATTATAGCTGATTTCGCCTTTTTGCAGGAGAGAACGGATAAAATGTTCCAGATCTGAACCGATGCGACGGAGATTATATTCGCTCAGTTCTTCCCCATTGTAGGACTCTACCAATTCATCAAACTTACTATAAACCTTATTGAGAGCCACTTCTTCCCAATTAAATTCATTATCGGGATCCACATCAAGAGTCAAAACATTGTTACTCTCGATTAATTGATTATTTTTTACTTCAGCCGTATAAATGCGAATATGACGGGTCGTGGATTTTAACAGCATGGAATCTTCAGGGTAAGTTAGACGCTATGTCTAAGATTTTGCCATGATTTGCGGCAATGGGGAATTGGGGAATTGGGGAATTGGGGAGATTGGGAAGCTGTCTCATCACCCTATCTCCCGAACAATGTTTACGGATCGACCAGAAACGTGATACTATAATAGATTGCAGTGTTTAAGCAGAGATCACGAGTCCTATGGCCTTAACCCAGACCAAAAAACAAGAACTAATCAGCCAATATCAGTCCCACGAAACCGATACAGGATCATCGGAGTTACAGGTAGCTTTCTTAACCGAGAGAATCAACCAACTGACCGAACACCTGAAAGCTAACCCAAAAGACCACGCTTCCCGTCGGGGATTACTCCAGATGATCGGTCGTCGTCGGGGACTGTTAACCTATATTCAGAAGAAAGATCAACAACGTTATCAAACCCTGATCGGTCGTCTCGGAATTCGCCGTTAAGCTTACCCCCCTTGCATCCCTACCATGGCCTCTGAATCGAAATCGACGGAGAAAAAAGAGCGTCTTCCCTTTGAGCCGCGCCAAAATAAGCGAAAAACCCCGAAAATTGCCCCTAGTCCCGTGCCACCGCCGATAAAGAATCGCTCCGAGGAAACCAGCTTAAAGGCAATTCCGCAAGCGGTCAGTCAACGGATGGCCAAACGGATGGCGGTATTTTGTGGCATTCCGACAGTATTGGGGATAACTTCCTTTTTTGGCTTCTACTGGATTATTAGCCACAATCTTCTCGAAATCCCTTCCTACGTCGCCATGCTCGTCAGTTTAAGCCTATTTGGTCTAGGTTTTATCGGTCTGAGTTATGGCATCTTCTCCGCTTCTTGGGACGAGGATCGGGTGGGGGATTGGCTAGGATGGCAAGAATTTCAAGCTAATTTTGGCAGAACGATCGCTGCTTGGCGGTCCGGCAAAAAAGAAGTGGAAGAAAAATAGATAACCTCTAGAAATCGTCAACAATAGAGATTAAAGGAAAAAATAAAGGGTTAATGCCATGATTATTGTCATGAAAGTTGGTTCCCCGGAAATTGAAATCGAGCGCGTCAGTGCCGAATTCGAGGCATGGGGATTAAGTCCCGAAAAAATCGTCGGTAAGCATAAAGTTGTCATCGGTTTAGTCGGAGAAACCAGGGAATTAGACCCCCTACAAATCCAAGAATTAAGCCCTTGGATCGAAACCGTCCTGCGAGTCGAACAACCCTTCAAACGCGCCTCTTTAGAATACCGTCACGGGGAATACAGCGAGGTTTTAGTCCCCACTCCTAACGGTGTTATCCCCATCGGCAGAAATCATACCGTTAGCATTGTCGCCGGCCCCTGTTCGGTGGAAAATGAGGCGATGATCGTGGAAACTGCCAAACGAGTGGCAGCAGCCGGAGCGCAATTCCTCCGGGGTGGTGCCTACAAACCCCGCACTTCTCCATACGCTTTCCAAGGTCACGGGGAAAGCGCTTTGGAATTACTAGCGGCGGCTAGAGATGCCAGTGGTTTGGGTATTATCACGGAAGTAATGGACGCGGCGGATCTCGATAAGATTGTCGAAATAGCCGACGTGGTGCAGGTGGGGGCCCGCAATATGCAGAATTTTTCCCTCCTGAAAAAAGTTGGGGCGCAACCGAAACCAGTCCTACTCAAGCGCGGCATGGCGGCCACTATTGAAGATTGGTTGATGGCGGCAGAATATATCCTCGCGGCAGGAAATAGCAATGTTATTCTCTGCGAACGCGGTATCCGCACCTTTGACAGTAAATATACTCGCAATACCCTAGATTTATCCTGTATTCCCGTTTTAAGAACTTTAACCCACCTGCCGATCATGATCGATCCTAGCCACGGTACGGGTAAATGGGAATATGTACCGACCATGGCCATGGCTTCCCTGGCAGCTGGGGCCGATTCCTTGATGATCGAGGTACATCCTAACCCGGCGAAGGCCCTATCTGATGGGCCGCAATCCTTGACCCCCGACCGATTCGATCGATTAACTCAGGAGTTAGCGGTCATTGGTAAGACGATCGGGCGTTGGCCCCAGGTTCCGGCACTGGTTTAATAAGATAATAAGGGGGTGAATCAACCCCCTTTTTTGGGCATAAATTTCGCTTTTCGGGGCAGTTATGGTGACAGTTCCTCTGGAGTTAAATACTGAGCAAATTAGGGGCGAAAAACGGGTAGTTTTTAATCATCTCAGTTGGTTATCCTATCGGCAAATTTTACAGGCCCTAGGGGAAAATAATCGCGCCCATTTATTTTATGATCGTGGCACTTTAGAGATTACTATGCCCCTAGAAGAACACGAGTTTTACCGAGAATTAATCGGACGTTTTATCTATTTTTTGGTGTCCGAATTGGGTTTAAAAATTAAAAGTCTGGGTTCCACAACTCTAGCTAGGGAAGATTTAGAACGAGGAGCAGAACCGGATAATGCCTACTATATTCAAAATCAAGCTAAAGTGCTAGGAAAAAGAATTAATTTAACTGAAGATCCGCCCCCAGATTTAGTGGTGGAAGTGGATATAACCCACACGGATATTAATAAATTAGCACTTTATGCCCGTTTGGGAGTGCCAGAATTATGGCGTTTTAATGGACAAATCTGGCGCATTTATCGGTTAGAAAATGGGGTTTATCAGGAAGAAGAATTTAGTCCCACTTTTCCCCTAGTTCCGAAAACTAAACTCTATGAATTTTTAGCCACTGCTAAAGAGGATGAAGTGAGGGCAGAAAAGAATTTAAGAGCATGGCTTGTTAGTCAACTAGCTGAGAGTTGAGGTAATTATGGTGACGATTCCTCTGGAGTTAAATACTGAGCAAATTAGGGGCGAAAAACGGGTAGTTTTTAATCATCTCAGTTGGTTATCCTATCGGCAAATTTTACAGGCCCTAGGGGAAAATAATCGCGCCCATCTATTTTATGATCGTGGTACTTTAGAGATTACTATGCCCCTAGAAGAACAGGAGTTTTATCGAGAATTAATTGGATTATTTATTCGGATTTTGGTGGTAGAATTGGGTTTAAAAATTAAAAGTCTGGGTTCCACAACTCTAGCTAGGGAAGATTTAGAACGAGGAGCAGAACCCGACAATGCTTACTATATTCAAAATCAAGCTAAAGTGCTAGGAAAAAGGATTAATTTAACTGAAGATCCGCCCCCAGATTTAGTGGTGGAAGTGGATATAACCCACACGGATATTAATAAATTAGCACTTTATGCCCGTTTAGGAGTGCCGGAATTATGGCGTTTTAATGGACAAATCTGGCGCATTTATCGGTTAGAAAAGGGGGTTTATCAGGAAGAAGAATTTAGTACGACTTTTCCCCTAGTTCCGAAAACTAAACTCTATGAATTTTTAGCCACTGCTAAAGAGGATGAAGTTAAAGCAGAAAAGAATTTAAGAGCATGGGTTGTCAGTCAACTAGCTAAAAATAATTAACTAGGGTTTGCTGAAAAAGTTTGTTGGTGGGGTTAGGAGCCGGTCGTCAGGAGTCAGGAGACAGGAGAATTAAGAATGAGTAATAATCAATTAAATGGTTTATTTAGAGATTTTCTGCCAGTTAATCTGGCTCTCCCCTACTTGTGGTCATAAGAAAAAGTTATGAAAAAGTCAGAGATTCAAATTTTCCTAGCTCACGCTAGTGAGGACAAACCAGCAGTTTTGGCACTGCATGAGCGCCTTAAGCAAGCGGGATATAAACCTTGGTTGGATAAAAAAGACCTGATTCCGGGTCAAATTTGGCGAGATGAAATTCCGAAAGCGATTAAAGCTAGTCAGATTTTTCTCGCCTGTCTGTCAGCGAAATCAGCTAATAAGCAGGGATACATCCAACGGGAGTTGAGGATTGCACTTGATACCTTGGGAGAGATGCTACCGGGGACAATTTTTTTTATTCCCATGAGGTTAGAAGAATGCGAAATTCCTGATCTGCGACTTGCAGAAGTTAGCTTGAATCTGCAAGATATTCACCGGCTTGATTATTGGCAAGAAGACGGATTTGAGCAACTAGAAAGAGCAATTGGCTATCAGTTCAAGCTTGAACCGGAAGAGCCAAAACAACTGTTATCAGTATTTAACTTTGAGGTGGTGGGAGTAAATGCGAAGGGTGAGCAAATCAAAAAAGAGTCGAAACAGTCCCAATATTTCAGGGAAGATCTGGGCAAAGGCATCACCTTAGAAATGGTCGCCATTCCGGGGGGAACTTTCCTGATGGGAACAGAAGATGAGGAAATCGAAAGACTGGTTAAAAAATTTAATTGGGAAGGATTTAGAAGGGAAAGACCACAACATGAAGTAACTGTCCCACCCTTCTTTATGGGTAAATACCCCATCACCCAGGCCCAGTGGAAAGCGATCGCCTCTCGCACGGATTTAAAAGTTAAACAAGACCTTGATTTCAAGCCAGCCTATTTTAAAGACCGTCCCGATAGCGATCGCCGTCCCGTGGAACAAGTCAACTGGTACGATGCGATCGAGTTCTGTGCGAGATTATCAAAACTAACGGTTCGGGAATACCGACTACCGAGTGAAGCGGAATGGGAA
>NZ_JAPZSS010000257.1:0-1471 GCF_027532015.1 Microcystis sp. LE19-131.1A
TTTCAAATATTTTGAGTATAAATACTCTATATACTCACTTCTCTGCGATGCAGTCGCACTCGCGGGAGCGCATTTTGTAGCTTGCTTAAAGCTTTGTTTCTGTCTGTATCACTTGTTACTTTTTAAAATGAGAATTGCTGACAATCAAGTTCCAGATTAGCAATTAGCGTAGTTACACAAATGGAACTAATTGTTGGCTGCACTAACAAGTCAGAGTTACGGACGCTGGAAAAATTCCTTCAACAGTTTGATGTAATCAGAATTGACCAACCTATTTCAGACAAAGCGGTTGACTTACTTCGCTTGTATCGGCTAAGTCACGGTTTGCTGATTGCCGATGGCTTGATTGCAGGTACAGCAATAATATGGAATTACCCTTTTATCACCAAGAATCAACGAGACTACCGATTTATTCAAAATTTAAATGTATTACCCTACCCTTAGCGAAAAGCCTAACTAGACCGTTATGCCGCAAGTCCTCGGTGGAGGGTGTAAACAGCCGATCTTGTAAGCTGCGTTCCCTAATGTGGCTCCTACTGGTCCAGCGATCGATTTTTGGGGAACGCACCATGCACATTTATTGCAGCTGTGATACCAAATCCTGTTATAATAAAACGAGATATTGTAGGGTGCGTCCCATGCAGCCTTTACCTTTTTGAAAACACTTTCAATGATGTAGCTATGGACTGGGAAACTCGAATTACACTAAATCCCGATATTTTGGTGGGAAAACCTATCATTAAAGGAACAAGGATTGCGGTTGAATTTATCATCGATCTTCTCGCCCAAGGTTGGAGTATTGATGAAATTCTGCGAAACTACCCAGGTATTACAGTAGAAGATATTCAAGCTTGTCTTAGCTATGCTAGTGTAATGCTCAAATCTGAGAAAGTCTATGCTATTCCTGCTTAACTGATGCGTTTTCTAGCGAACGAAAATTTCCCCCTTGATGCGGTTGAAGCCCTAGGACAAAATGGCCATGATGTCCTGTGGATTAGGGTGGAATCCCCCGGAATCTCGGACCGGGAAGTTTTAAGTCGCGCCCAAGCAGAAAATCGTATTCTCTTGACATTTGATCAAGATTTTGGAGAACTCGCCTTTCGTTCAAGGTTGCTGGCCAGTGTTGGTATTATTTTGTTTAGAATAAGAGTACCTTCTGGATCTGTAGTCGCTGAGAAAGTTGCCAAGGTTATCTCATTGCGGGATGACTGGTATGGACACTTTACAGTTATTGAAGAAGACAAAATTGGCTCTTCGTTACTCTTTATGCTAAATCAACATACAAGATGCCAAGATAACATACTTCTAACCCAAAAATTCCAAAAGTTTTTAAAGCCATAGCCTCTCCGTTTTATTAGTTTAAGTTTATTGTTGATTCCCTCGACCACCCCATTAGTTGTCCTTCGCTCGAAATAACTAATGATTTCTCCAAACCAGTTTCGGATTGTTTGACAACTCTTGGTAAAAACAC
>NZ_JAPZSS010000159.1:0-1264 GCF_027532015.1 Microcystis sp. LE19-131.1A
TTAAATATTGGAAGAAAGGTAGTCGGAGAGGCCGCCTTTAGCGGGAATCCGATAGAGAGGTTCGTAGTTAACCCAGTACGGGTCAAAGCGTACAAAGCTAATTCTAGATGCAATATTTGCGTACAGAATTAGTAACTATAAATAAAGGATCCTTGTCCCCCATTATCCCTAGATTCTGGTCTCTTCTCTGAAAGCAACAAAAAAGCACCCCCTCGCGGGAGTGCCTTTTCGTTCAGACTAGGAATTAACCATTGATAGCGGGAGCGGTCAGAGCTACAGGAGCCTGTTCACCACTAGCCAAGTCTAAGGGGAAGTTGTGAGCATTACGCTCGTGCATTACTTCCATACCGATACCAGCGCGGTTCAGCACATCGGCCCAAGTACCAATTACACGACCTTGAGAATCGAGAATCGACTGGTTGAAGTTGAAACCGTTGAGGTTAAACGCCATGGTGCTAACACCCATTGCCGTAAACCAGATACCGATTACCGGCCAAGCACCCAAGAAGAAGTGCAGAGAGCGGCTATTGTTGAAAGAAGCGTATTGGAAGATTAAGCGTCCGAAGTAACCGTGAGCGGCAACGATATTGTAGGTTTCTTCTTCTTGACCGAATTTGTAACCGTAGTTCTGAGATTCGATTTCAGTGGTTTCACGCACTAAGGAAGAAGTTACTAGGGAACCGTGCATTGCACTGAACAGAGAACCACCGAACACACCAGCAACACCTAACATATGGAAGGGGTGCATCAGAATGTTATGTTCTGCTTGGAACACGAACATAAAGTTGAAGGTTCCAGAGATTCCTAAAGGCATACCATCAGAGAAAGAACCTTGTCCGATGGGATAGATTAAGAATACAGCAGTAGCGGCGGATACCGGTGCAGAGTAAGCGACACAAATCCAGGGACGCATTCCTAAACGGAAAGACAGTTCCCACTGACGACCGAGGTAGCAGAAGACACCTAGTAAGAAGTGGAAAATGACTAACTGGTAAGGACCACCGTTGTATAACCACTCATCTAAGGAAGCAGCTTCCCAGATGGGGTAAAAGTGGAGTCCAATCGCGTTGGAAGAGGGAACAACCGCACCAGAGATGATGTTGTTTCCGTAGAGTAGGGAACCAGCTACAGGCTCGCGAATACCGTCGATATCTACGGGAGGAGCGGCGATAAAGGCGATGATGAAGCAGGTGGTGGCGGTGAGCAGGGTGGGGATCATGATCACACCGAACCAGCCGACATAAAGACGGTTGTTGGTGCTGGT
>NZ_JAPZSS010000025.1:0-14392 GCF_027532015.1 Microcystis sp. LE19-131.1A
GATCACTCTAAGTAGGGGGAGAGCCTTCGAGCGCCTCCGCAGCTAAGGGACTTGCGCTTTGATAATATGCCATCTGGCCGGTCTGATTCTTCTACAGAGCGATTTTCAAAGCTGGGATATTATTCCCACGCAAGTCCCTTAGTGCTTTATGGTCAGTATCTCCAGTCAACTGTTAATCGATCATTTTTCCCCGATTATCGTCTTGTCAGAGAGTGACCGAGTGAGTTATAGTCGTCTATAAGACTCGATTAAAGCATTTCTTAAAAGAATCGTGGTTTTTGGAAAATCGAAAAGTGCGCTATTTTCCCTTCCACAGAAACCTGTTGCCGAGGGGAGTAACTCAAAAACTCCTTTTTTCCTAGATTCTGATAGACAGAACCGGCGGAAACGGATAAAAAATGCTGTTATCGAGCAAGACTCAGGGATTAATTGAAAATCTCGTCTCCTGGCTGTGCTTGTCCAATTGTGGGTCAAGCCGGCACTTGCCAAACAGACTTAACAACTGAAACCAAGACTCAGTTCCCACGTCTGGGGGGCAGATGAATATCAAGATGAGGCTTTAACGATGCGGACTCATCTTCTTAGAACTTTCTTAACAAGACCAGATTTCCGGAAGTAGCCTCAAAGCATAGACAAATAGCCCATGGTCCGTCGCTTTTGAAACCGAAAGATTGAGGAAATTGAATGCCAAAACAAATAATCATAGCCGAACAACACCATATAGCGGCTGTTTTTTGGGAAGATCAAATTCAGGAATTAGTTGTAGCCACAGGTAATCAACAGGTGGCCGACATCTATCTAGGATTAGTAGAAAACGTCATCCCCGGGATAGATGCAGCCTTCGTCAATATTGGCGATGCGGAACGCAATGGCTTTATCCATGTCACCGACCTGGGTCCCCTAAGACTGAAAAAAACCGCCGGTGCTATCACGGAATTACTGGCCCCCCAGCAAAAAGTGCTGGTACAGGTAATGAAAGAACCCACTGGCAATAAAGGACCGCGACTAACGGGAAATGTCACTCTCCCCGGTCGTTATCTGGTATTGATGCCCAATGGTCGCGGGGTGAATCTTTCCCGTCGCATCCGCAGTGAAGACGAGCGCTCCCGTTTACGAGCTTTAGGGATTTTGGTCAAACCGGCAGGGATGGGGTTGCTGGTACGCACCGAGGCCGAAGGTAAAGCGGAAGAGGCGATTATCGAGGATTTGGAATTTCTGCAAAAACAGTGGGAGAGCATCCAACAGATGGCCGTCAGCAGCCGCGCCCCGGCCCTGCTGAACCGCGATGATGACTTTATTCAAAGGGTTTTGCGGGATATGTACAGTGCCGATGTCAATCGCATTGTTGTGGATAACCCGATGGCGGTAAAACGAGTTAAACAGCAATTGACGAACTGGGGCGGCGGCAAAGCTCTCGAAGGGGTTTATATCGACTCCCATCGGGAAACCCAGCCAATTCTCGACTATTTCCGGGTTAACGCCGCCATTCGCGAGGCCCTGAAACCCCGGGTTGATTTACCCTCCGGCGGCTACATTATCATCGAACCGACGGAAGCTTTAACGGTAATTGATGTTAACTCCGGTTCCTTTACCCGTTCGGCCACGGCCCGGGAAACCGTACTCTGGACTAATAGCGAGGCTGCCACAGAAATCGCTCGACAACTGCGCTTGAGAAATATCGGCGGTGTGGTGGTGGTGGACTTCATCGATATGGATTCCCGTCGCGACCAGTTGAAACTGCTGGAATTGTTTAATAAAGCCCTGAAAAGCGATAAAGCCCGGCCCCAGATTGCCCAATTATCGGAATTGGGGTTAGTGGAATTAACTCGTAAGCGTCAGGGGAAAAACATTTATGAATTATTCGGCAAAACCTGTGACCATTGCGGCGGACTGGGCCATTTAGCCCATCTACCCGGAGAAGGCAACGCCATCGCCCTGGAAACCCCCACCCTTAGCCGCGCGGAAAAAGAAACCCTTGTCATCGCCACGACTAATACAAAAGTTCTACCCGATAAGAGCGCTCCTAGCGTTGCGGCGGCCGAACCCTATCTAGAAGTTTTCTCCGAATTTGAGGCCGAAGAAAACGCCCAAGATATAGATCTTTCCTTCCATCCCAACTATCAAGAACAGGTTAATAATTCTCGTCGTCGCCGTCGTCGTCGTCCCTCGGAACTGTTACTCAAAGAGGAACGGGGCGAAAAAGCCTCTACTAACGGTGTTAACAACGAAATCGAGCCGGAATCAGAACCCCAACGCCTTGAGGAAAAACGAGAACGCCCCGCCCGTCTCTCGAAACGAGGAGAAGATGCCAGTGCTGGCAAAAATATCCCCGTCACCGAACGGGAGCGGGTTTCCGTGGAAATGACCCCCGTAGAACAGGAAGTTTATTCTTTAATGGGCATTTCTCCCCTGATTCTCGTGGATAAGGAGTTTAAAGACCCGAAATCGGTGATTGTTTCCGTGAAACTGCCAGGGGAAAGGGAAGCGGAAAACCCAGAAACGGCTGCCACTCCTGAAATATCCTTGACTCCTACCCTAGAGGCCGAGGACACAGCCGCCACCGCCCCCATAGAGGCGACGGAAACTGGCGAGGAAGCCGAAAATCGTTCCTTGGTGCGCCGTCGTCGTCGTTCCACCACTAGCGAAGTTAGTCAGGAAATCAACCAAGAAGCTAGTCCGCCAGCGAGTTTTACGCCCGAACCGATTGCGCCCGAAACTCCAGTTTTTCTCGGCGAAGTCATTCCTTTAGAAACCCCGGTGAGCGCCGAGGTGACGGAGGAGCCACAAGTAGAGGCTGAAACTGCGGTGCTGCGTCGTCGTCGTCGTCGTTCCTCCGCCACTGTCGATGAGTCATGAGCGCAGAACCCTTAATTGCTGGTGTCGATGAAGTGGGGCGCGGGGCTTTATTTGGCCCCGTGGTGGCGGCGGTAGTGGTCACTGTCCCCTCTGGTTTTCCGCAGCTGTGGGAGTTGGGGGTGAAGGATAGTAAGCAACTTAGCCCCCAAAAACGGCAAAAATTGAGCCAGCAAATACAACGGGATTTTGTTTGTCGCATCGGTTATGCTACGGTGAAAGAGATCGATCGCTTGAATATTCTTCATGCCTCTCTACTGGCAATGAGCAGAGCTATCGGGAAATTACCCCTTTCCCCCAGTCTCTGTTTGATCGATGGCAAGCACATTATTAAAGATTTGTCAATCCCCCAAAAGGCGGTAATTCAGGGAGACCAACAATCGCCGGTAATTGCGGCGGCTAGTATCGTGGCCAAAGTCTGGCGCGATGACTTAATTGCTCGTTGGCACGGACGCTATCCCGATTATGGCCTCCCTCGTCACAAGGGTTATGGCACTGCTCAACACCTAGAAGCGATTGGCAACCATGGACTTACTTCTCAGCACCGGCTCTCTTTTAGTCCCTGTCAACAAATCCGCGTCAGTCCCCACCCAAGGACGGAGTGGGGTGGGGATGGCGATTGAGGGGTTTACTCACTGAGAACTGATGCCAGGGCCTGACGGGCAATTTTTGTGACGTAGAGGGTGACGGCAACGGTAGCGATAAAACCAATAAGGCGAATAGTCCATAATAAAACTGGGTTAGTGGCTGGTGCCGAGGTCCCGATAGTGGCAAGACTGCCCGCTAAAGAGCCAATATAGACATACATTATCGTCCCCGGAATCATGCCCGCGCAACCTATTAGATAATCTTTCAGAGAAACCCCGGTGACACCATAGGCATAATTGAGCAGAGTAAAGGGAAATATGGGAGATAAACGGGTTAAAAGCACTATTTTTAAACCTTCTTTCCCCACAGCTTCATCGATAGCTTGAAATTTATTATTACCTTGAATTTTTTCCGCCACCCACCCCCTAGCCAGATAACGTCCCACCAAAAAAGCGGCAGTAGCGCCGATAGTTGCCCCGATAAAGACGTAAAAAGAGCCTAAAACCACGCCAAAAACTACACCAGCCCCTAAAGTCAGGATTGAACCGGGAAAAAAGGCCACAGTAGCTAGAATATAGATAATTATAAACGCGATCGCTCCCACAGCCCCCAAACTATCCACCCAAGTTAAGGCATGGAAAAGAATAGTTTGAGGATTAAAACCAGTGGAGGCACTGGATTCAACAGCAAAAGCGGGGGGAGTAGTCAGGAGAAAAACAAGGCTAAATGTAGTTAATAACAGCAAATGCCTGATAATCACAGTTTTTTCCGAGGGCAAAAACTTGGAAATAATCATAAAAAGTCCCTATAAGGAATGAAAAAAAAGAGATTGAACTACAGAAGCGAATTAAATAGAACTGGGGTTATTCTACCCCGATTATCATTGTTTAGACCAGAAAGCCAATCCTAAAAATTCCCAGAAAATCCCAGTCTTTCTGAGAAGATAAGACAAGCAACAGCCGGGTAATTTTTGCCGTTTACTTGATATTACACCTTGCCGTCTCTGGGGAAAAAATGTCACAATTAGAAATAATTAGCATTGGATATAGCAATCAATCTATGAAAATCCTCCCCGAAGTCAAAGTCCCCACCTTCCTGCAAATGGCACAATGGATCATTAATCCCGTAGCTTTTATGGAAAATGCCGCCCGCAAGCATGGCGATATTTTTAGCGCAAAAGTGGGTTTAACTGTAGATAATTTTATCTTTGTCAGTAGTCCTTCAGCCCTACAACAAATTTTAACTAATGACCGTAAAAAATTTTCGGCACCGGGGGAAACCAATCGGATTATTGCCCCGATTATTGGTGATTATTCCGTCATCATGTTAGACGGAGACATCCACAAAAAACGCCGTCAGCTTTTATTGCCACCTTTTCACGGGGAAAGAATGCGTTTCTACGGCGATTTAATCCGCGATATTACCCTAAGAGTAATGGCAGAATTGCCCGAAAATCAACCTTTTAAGGCCCGTTCAGCGACCACAGCGATTGCTTTACAAGTAATTATGGAGGCAGTTTTTGGAATTAGTCAAGGGGAACGTTATCAAACCCTGAAAAAAATTCTGGCTGAAATGCTCGATATTTTTAACTCTCCGGTGATGGTTTCTTTGTTATTTTTCCCAATTTTGCAGGCTGATTTGGGTGCTTGGAGTCCCTGGGGAAAATACCAGCGTTCCCAAGCAAAAATTGATGATATTATCTATACAGAAATTGCCGAAAGAAAAGCTAATCCTAACCCCAATCGTACCGATATTTTATCACTACTGATGTCGGCCCGGGATGAAGAAGGCAACCCGATGAGCGATAAGGAATTGCGCGATGAATTAATGACCTTATTATTCGCAGGTCATGAAACCACAGCCACTGCTATGTCTTGGGCGCTCTACTGGACTCATCGCTATCCAGAAATTCAAGCAAAAATTCTCCAAGAAATAGCCACTTTAGGAGATAATCCTAACCCCATTGACATAACTCGATTACCCTATCTTTCGGCAGTTTGTTCGGAAACTTTACGCATTCATCCCGTGGGAATGTTAACTTTTCCGCGAGTAGTGGAAAAACCGGTAGAACTAGATGGTTATCCTTTAGAAAAAGGGACAATTCTTATGGGTTGTATTTATCTGGCCCACCACCGCGAGCAAACTTTCCCCGATTCCCATACTTTTAAACCAGAACGCTTTTTAGAAAAACAATTCACCCCCTACGAATATATGCCTTTTGGTGGTGGAGCGCGTCGTTGTATCGGGGAAGTTTTAGCTATCTACGAGATGAAAATCGCTATCGCCACAATTTTGGCCAATTATCAGTTAACTCTAGTTAATAATACCCCTGAAAAACCCAGTCGCCGCGGTGTCACCCTTGCTCCCTCGCGAGGAGTTCCCATGGTCTTAAAAGGACGACGGGAACCTCTGGTGACTGCCCCCATGCTCGCCGAAATTTCTTAAAAAAACTGACAAAATATTGTACAATCAGAGTTGTGGTATCCCATATCATAACTCTGCTTTTTTGTCAATAAAATTGGGGATAATTATGGTCTTAATTCGTTTAGCTAAATCTTGGCAAATTTCCGAAAATGAAGTTACTTCTGAAAGTGTTTATTTTAACCGTCGTCGCTTTTTACAGGGGTTAATCGGGGCAGGAATTGCGGGGAGTTCCCTATTATTAACTTCTTGTGGTAAATCCTCCTCCTCGGAAGCTTTAGAAAAAAGTTTGCAATTACCTAAAATTGAAGGGTTCAGCAAAAATCCGCAGTTTTTAACGGTAAATCGTCCCGTAGTTGCCGAAACTGTAGCGGGGAAATATAACAATTTTTATGAGTTCGGAGGGGGGAAAAATATCTGGTTAAAAGCGCAGAAACTACCGACGAATCCCTGGATGGTAGAAGTGGGAGGATTGGTAAAAAATCCCCAGACCTACGATATAGATACTATTAAAAAAACCTTTCCTCTCGAAGAAAGAATCTATCGTTTTCGTTGTGTGGAAGCTTGGTCAATGGTCTTACCTTGGCTTGGTTTTCCCATGGCTGCTTTAATTGCGGCAGTGGAACCAAAACCCGAAGCAAAATTCGTCCGTTTTACCTCCTTTTATGATCCAGAAATTACCCAGGGGCCAGGATTACATTTAGGAGCCTTACCCTGGCCCTATGCAGAAGGTTTAAGAATTGAAGAAATGGCCAACGAATTAGCTTTCTTTGCCGTGGGAATTTTCGGACATGATTTACCCAAACAACACGGCGCACCCTTGCGAATGGTTATTCCTTGGAAATACGGTTTTAAAGGAGCAAAATCGATAGTAAAAATTGAATTTACCGCCAAACAACCCGCCACCTACTGGAACACAATTGACGCTCACGAATACGATTTTGAGGCTAATGTTAACCCCAGTAAACCCCATCCCCGTTGGTCGCAAGCAACGGAGAAATTTATCGGCAGTAGAAGTGATTTATCTTGGGAAATTATCGAAACCCTGCCCTATAATGGCTACGGTGAATATGTGGCTAGTTTGTATAGTTAATTTTGATGATTATCCTCGTTTTATTCAGTTTAACTAAGTATATATGGACAATAAAACTCTGTACGAACAAGACTTTTATCTCTGGATTAGAACTACTATTAATCAACTGCAAGCGAGACAGTTTGAGCGGGTAGATTTAGAGAATTTACTGGAGGAATTAGCAAGTATGGGGAGGAGTGAAAAACGCAAAATTGAAAATCTTTTGATTCAATTGCTGGTACATTTGCTGAAACTAACCTACTGGACAGGAGAAAAATCTAGAAATGAGGGTCACTGGAAGGGAGAAATTCTCAACTTTCGCCGACAAATAATCGAAGAAATTAAAGATAGCCCTAGTTTGAAACCCTATATTCTGGAAATCTTTGAGGAATGCTATCAATTTGCTAGAAAAGAGGCTCAAGTTAGAACTCAATTACCTCTTGATACTTTCCCCCCTATTCCCATTGGTTCCCTTGAACAAATTCTCGATGAAGATTGGTTTCCTACTAATGACCACGAGTAATATATAGAGGTAAATTATGGATAATAAAACCCAGTACGAAGAAGACTTTTATCTCTGGATTAGAACTACTATTAATCAACTGCAAGCCAGACAGTTTGAGCGGGTAGATTTAGACAATTTACTGGAGGAATTAGCAAGTATGGGAAGGAGTGAAAAGCGCACAATTAAAAGTCTGTTAACCCGATTATTAGAACATTTACTTAAGCTCAAATATTGGGCGGCAGAAAGAGAGAGAAACGAAGGTCACTGGAAGGGAGAGATTAGAACTTTTCGTCTCGATATATTAGATGAACTTAAAGATAGTCCTAGTCTGAAACCCTATCTTTTAGAAATTTTCGATGAATGTTATCTTTCAGCCCGAAAAAATGCCAGTGACCGCTCTCAATTACCCCTCGATACTTTCCCCGTTATTCCCATTGGTTCCCTTGAACAAATTCTCGATGAAGATTGGTTTCCTGTGGGCGATAATCTGGAAATATAGCCATCAGTTAGACTGCTCCATACTGCTCTAACAAAAAACAACTATCCCCCGATAGCGATCGCTAAAGGTCGAATAATTGTAAGTTTTTGTCAAGGGGTGCGGTCAGATCGAAGAATCATCGCTAGAATGAGCCTAATTGTCAGTGCGATGCCGAAGGCACTGCATAGCAGATCGCCGATCTTGTAGGGTGCGTTCCCTAATATGGCTCCCACTGCTCCAGCGATCGATTTTGGGGAACGCACCATGCCCATTGATTGAAGCTGTGGTCTAAATTTGATCGCCGATCGTGTAGTACGGGGCCTGGTGATGCTCACACAAATGATACTGAATTGCCAGATATTGGAGTTCACTACTGGCTAGATGCAGGAACGAGGCTGAAATACATTTTGAAAGTCTGGGTTGAGGATTAAAGAGCTTGCGAATTAGTAGTCAGGGTGGGCGTTTGCTCACCTTACTTTTTCATGCGGTAATATGGAATGAGATGGTGAAAGACTGAGACTATAGCTATGACGCTCGCATCAAATAAACAAACCGCTATCATTCGTACAGAGCGAGGACTGACAATCGCAGGAACCCGCATCACCCTCTATGATGTAATGGATTATGTGACTGCTCAATATCCACCTAAGTTCATTCAGGGATTATTTGATCTGACGGAAGAGCAAATTAACACTGCCCTGGCTTATATTGAGGCTCATCGTGCGGATGTGGAAGCTGAGTACCAGCAAGTTCTCAAAGAAGCTGAAGAACTCCGACTATACTATGAAGAGCAAAATCGTGAGCGAGTTGCCCGTATTGCTGCTAAGCCGCCAAAACCTGGCACAGAAGCCATTCGAGCAAAACTTCAAGCGGAAAAAGCCAAGTTGGCATCACGGGCAGGAATTTTCTAGTTGATCATAACTTACGAGGGCATTCTCTTGTCCTCGCCGGAGTCCTTGCTGCGAGTGGTTGGCTTGACCTGATCTCGATTCGTTTTATTCTGTTTGAAGAAGTTGGGTTAGCTGTCACGAGCGATGATCGTGTTGTTTGGCGGTATGCCCAAGCCAATCAGATGATCCTGATCACCGCTAACCGAAGTATGAAAGGCAAAGATTCCCTGGAGCAAGTGATGCGGGAGGAAAATACCCCCACATCATTACCCGTCGTGACAATCGGTAATATTGAGCGACTACTTGCCGAGCCAGATTATCGAGATCGTTGCGTTAACCGTTTGGTTGATATTGTAGTTGATATTGAAGATTATCAAGGCGCAAGACGCATTTTCATTCCGTGACGCGCCGAATGCTAGAGCCGTTGAAGTCTATCTATAGGGACACGGCATAACGGGGTCTTTATACTGAATCGGTTTTTAATAGTATGATTAACTGCCAATCCAACTTGAAAAACCCGCTCCCTTCTCCATACTGCTGTAACAAAAAACAACTATCCCCCGATAGCGATCGCTAAAGGTCTAATAATTATAAATTTTTGTCAAGGGGTGCGGTCAGACATAGGAATCATCGCTAGAATGAGCCTAATTGTCAGGAATTTAGTTAAACAAGGTTTTTGGCAATATGCTAATCTGGCTAACAGGCTTTTGGGCGTTATATAGGGAAAACTTCTGGCGATTGCGCCTAAATGGAGTGATATACGGAAAGTTTCCACATATTGTTACTTTCAAGAGTGTTATACGGAAAGTTGACCTATAATATGTAGTTATGCTTCCCAGCGTATATGAGTAATGTCCATATGAATATGAAGCCTGACATCAAAATTACAAATCTGGTTCCAGATACAAATTTCAAGCTTTTAATTTCAGGATTAATGGCGATAATACTATGGTCGGGAACAGCTACTGTAATAGGTTTTCACTTAGGTGTAGTCATTCAACTAAGCAACAAGATTTCTGGGGTTCAGCCTGGAACTCAGAGTAGCAAAGAGGAGGTTGATAATATACAGAAAGGTATTACATCTGTTGATAGTACCGCGAAAAGTCTTTACTCATTCTTGACTCCATTTGCTGCTGCTGTGACAGGCTTCTTTTTTAATGAAGTAACATCTGCTAAACGTGAAGAAAAGAAGTCAGACACATCCAAAGATGAAGACAAGAATACTTCAGGAGGTAGCGGCTAGACTACAAAATTGATTTTGATGCTCAGAAGTTCTATTAAAAACCTAAAAGTATTGCAGAGGCAAAAATGATTGACTTTAATGATATAAAAAGTGCGGCATTGAAGATGCTTGATGAGGATGGTGACGGTGACTTTGACTTTAATGATGCCCGCCTAAAGTTTATTAAAAAGTTTGATAAAGATGGGGATAAGGATGTTGATAAAGATGATCTTCTAATTTTGCAACTTCATCATCAACTGATGCAAGCTGGCAAAGACATTGACGTTCCTGGGCTGAAAAAATTATTAGGAACATATGGAGATGAATTTCTTGTCTTCTTGAGAAATCTCTTCTAGAAAAGTTCCAAGTTTACCAGTCCGAGTGCATTACATCGGATGAGTAAAAGATAGTGTAGTTAGAGTAATCCAACTACACTACCAATGAGTTTTATCGTTGTAGTAGCTTTAGTCTTTGGGAGTTATGAATGGAAATATTTAAAATGTTTAAAAAAGTTAAACTCATATTCGCACTCATCATCAGTGTTGCTGTGATAATGTTTATTCTGTTTGGTTCATTCTCCATTGCAACTAAAATTGGTGGCATTTTCATTTATGCTGTTTGTTTCCTAGTTTTAAACACGATGTTATCTCAGTTATAAGTTATCAATTGAGAGGGTGATCATTGGGGGACGTTAACAAAGTTTTACCTCAATATTATTGAGTGTAAGCAAACTCAGTAATCAGCATAACTAGACCGTTAGCCCGCTAGACCTTGGTTGAGACAGCAGCCACAAGTTCACCTTTTGGCGTTTGTCCGGAAATTACTTACATATGGATGAAATCTTTTACAGGGTGCTTATCTTTAGACGAAGAAATTACAGCCCTACAAGCTCACTCTCATGAAAACTCGCCGTAATCCTCTATTCTCTCTCAGTGCATTTCTACTAAGTTTGCTCCTAGTCATCAATCCACTAGGAATAGGTAAATTATCTGTAAATCAGGTTCAGGCTCAATCAGCACCCCGTCCATACGTTGTACTGGTAAAATGTCAACGGTCTAAATTTTCGGGCAAACACAAAACTCTATTTTTGGATTACGGAAGTTGATGAACCACGAACAAATTGAGCGAGTTTTAGACTTGTTTAGCCAACGTGAGTATGAACTCAAAGTAGAACAAAGAGCTTTTGAGATTTGGCTTGGGGTATTGGAGCCTTTTGGAGCTTTTTCTAGAGGGTGTGGGATCGTGTTACCGCTCATAGCAGGATTTACACTTCTCGGTCAATCTAAGTTTTGGGGTGTCACTTGGGAGCTAGTTAGCGGCAGCTTATCTCTAGTAGCTGCAATTCTTACAGGAATCCATACAGGTTTTAAGTGTGATGATCATCAAGCCGAATGCCGCCGATTAATAAAAGCATTACAAAGCTTAGTAGAAGGCTATCAAGCAGCTAAGACAGCAGATGAAAGTGAGCTAAAAAACAGGTTCAGTGAACTTGAGATTCGCCTTAAGGAATTGCGTGACAGCAGCAAGGTTCGACCAGCTAGGTGGTGTATTCGGCGTGCAAAACGAGAATTAAAAGTTGCCCATCACCCAGGCTAACAATTCGGCTGGAGCGGACTGCCGAAAGCTGCCATTGTGATTATCGAGGTTACTAGCAGTGTGATCGCCGATCTTGTAGTGCGATCGCCAATCTTGTAGGGTGCGTTCCCTAATGTGACTCCCACTGCTCCAGCGATCGATTTTGGGGAACGCACCATGCCCATGGATTGAAGTTGTGGGTTTAAGTGCGATGTGGGCTAATCTGGCTAACACGCTTTTGGGCGTGATATAAAGATAGTATGGGTGATGGTTTATCTGATGACAAAGAATGGATATGTGGGGGATGTCTTTCAGGCATTGCTTACGGCGTTGTCAGATCAGAATATGAAGAATGAATTGCGACACAACGAGAGCCTTACTGTTAAAGCGTTTTCAAGTCTGCTCTGATGCGCCATCATCTTCAAACTTGACAACGCCTGGCAAGCATTCAAGCCTGGATGTCTGTCATGGATTTAGAAATTTGGTATCAAGGGGGGAATTCTGGTTTTTTCCTATTTTGTCAAGACCTCGGTAGTTAGGGTATTTTCCGAAAAATAGGGCAGTTTTCAGGCTACCCTAACCAGAAAATTAATCCCCAAAATGGGAGATAATCGCGTCGGCAAATTCGGAACATTTCAGGGGAGGATTAACGGGGGGTTCCATCAGACGCGCTAAATCGTAGGTAACTTGTCGATTAGCGATCGCTGCTGCGATGCCTTTTTTAATCAAATCGGCCGCTTCTTGCCATCCCATGTATTCCAACATCATCACCCCAGAAAGAATCACCGAACCGGGGTTAATTCGGTCTAAACCGGCGTGTTTAGGGGCTGTACCGTGGGTTGCCTCAAAAATAGCGCAAGTATCGCCAATATTCGCCCCGGGTCCCATCCCTAAACCACCGACAATCGCCGCTGCCGCATCGGAGAGATAATCGCCATTCAGGTTCATAGTAGCGAGGATCGAGTATTCATCGGGACGGGTTTGGATCTGTTGGAAGATACTATCGGCAATGCGATCGTTAACCATAATTTTATCTTTCCATTGCCCATTGCCGTGGGTTTCCCAGATAGCATCGAGAACACTGGTCACTTCTTGGCAGATTTTGGCTTTTTTCTCGTCGGTGAGGGCATCATAACCCGGTTCTACCATGCGGGCGTTATCTTCGATGCTCAGATCAGGGTTTTTCTCCTTATTACTCAGGATCCATGATTCCATCTCGGTAACGCACACATCCCGGAATTCACTCTTAGCTAATTCATAACCCCAATCCCGGAACGCCCCTTCCGTATATTTCATAATGTTACCCTTGTGGACGAGAGTAACTTGATTTTTCGGTTTCGGTAAAGTCAGCGCTCGTTCGATCGCCCGGCGGACTAATCTTTGGGAACCCGTCTTACTAATCGGTTTGATCCCGATACCCGCATCGAGGGGAATTTGTTTTTTACCGTGTTCGGGAGTGGCGGGAATTAGTTCTGTATTGAGATAATTAATCAGTTTATCGGCGATTTCCGTGCCTTGTTTCCATTCGATGCCGAGATAGATATCCTCGGTATTTTCCCGATAGACGATGACATCGAGTTTTTCCGGGGTTTTATGGGGGGAAGGGGTTCCCGCATAGTAACGACAGGGACGAACACAGGCATAAAGGTCAAAAATTTGCCGCAGAGCCACATTCAGGGAACGAATGCCGCCACCGATGGGAGTGGTCAAGGGACCCTTGATGGCTATACCATATTCTTTAATCGCTGTCAATGTATCTTGGGGTAGATATTGATAAGTCCCGTAGATTTCGCAAGCTTCATCACCAGCATAGACTTTAAACCAATGGATTTTCCTTTGACCACCGTAGGCTGTGGCGATCGCTGCATCGATAACTTTTGCGGTTGCGGGCCAGATATCGACCCCCGTACCGTCACCGCGAATGAAGGGAATGATGGGATCGTCGGGAACTAGAGGTTTTCCGTCAGAAAAAGTAATTTTCGAGCCTGTTGTCGGTGGGGTAATTTTTTCGTAGCTGACAGTCATGGGCTTCCAGAAACAGTATTTATCTATACGTTGGCAGTCTAGCGCCGTCAATATCTATACTCAGGCATTTTGGCTAATTTCTTAAAGATTCCCTTGCTGGCATCAACTTCGTACCTCACCATTAAGATAACTGCCATAGTTAAGACTTTTTTAAGCTGCCCACGTATTTAAATTGCTTGTTGAGATGAGGCAAGAGACTTCGCAGGAATTTGATGACACTTTACCTAAAATTGGGCTTTTCTAGGTTCTGTGTGAGCATGGTATAATGGTGACACAGAACAGGAGGTGGGTTATGTGGATAAATTTTGATCAACTCCTCGATTTACCGAATGTAACAGGGGTCAATTATCAAAAAACTGCTCAGACAATTTTCTTAAAGCTCGCTCTTTTAAATGAAACAATTGAATGTCCGAATTGCCATCAAATATATATACTACAAGAGCCGAAACCCCTTATCCATTAATGGATACAACCATTAACTTTTCTGAATGTACCCGTGGAATTGTAGTCATGTATATAATACGAGTCTCAACTTAGTTGGGGTTTAACAACCTTTCTAGATTTTGTTCACAGTTCTCTTTATGGGAGAGAATATTTAATTTTTCAGAAAGATGTAAGGCTTGTTGCCAGTGATTAATAGCTGATTTAAGATCATGGGTTTTTTCTTCAAATTCTGCCAAAACAATTAAAGTCTCTAGTTCTATATATCTTTCTCCAATATCGAGGGCAATATCTAAAACTTGGTTAAGATATTGATAGGCTA
>NZ_JAPZSS010000023.1:0-1232 GCF_027532015.1 Microcystis sp. LE19-131.1A
GATTTAGAATTTTATCATCAAGATACAGGAATCGGAGACGACGTTTTGGTCTGAGATTTAATTTAATCGCTGGCATTTACAACTACGAACTTGCTTTAGGCTATAATCAAGTAGCTGAATAAGACTTTTGCAGGAGGTCTAGTGTAATTGCTCGTAAAATTGGGAATTAAGTACAAGGGCAATCCTATGGCAGATAACAATAACGGTAACGGTGGCTTATTCGTCGTCGGGGTTTTAGTGGGCAGTGCGATCGGAGTAGTGGCGGGTTTATTAGTAGCGCCCAGATCTGGAAAAGAAACCCGTCGCATTCTGCAAAAATCCGCCCAAGCTTTGCCGGAATTAGCCGAAGATCTGACCACGACGATGCAATTACAGGCCGATCGCCTATCGGAATCGGCCCGGCGTAATTGGGATGATACTTTAATCAGATTAAAAGAGGCGGTGACAGCCGGAATCGAAGCTAGTCAAAGTCTAGCCACAGACAATCCCTCCCCTGACTCGCAAGAATCCCCCCAAGGCGATAATCAACACTCGAATCACTATTAAATGACCGAACCTATTTTCTGGCTAGGATGTTCTTTACTGCTAGTCGCCGTTAGTTTAACGGCGGTTTTCATCGCCGCTTTACCTGCTCTGCAAGAGTTAGCCCGGGCAGCCCGCAGTGCCGAAAAATTATTCGATACCCTCCATCGGGAATTCCCCCCGACTCTAGAAGCAATTCGCCTGACAGGGGCGGAAATCAGCGAATTAACCGACAATATCGATGAAGGGGTCAAAAGTACCCGCCAAGTTGTCCAAGGAGTCGATCGCAGTCTCGGTAGTGCTAAAGCTGGTCTTAGCAAGCTCGATCGTGGCAGCCGTCGCCTCCTGATCGGTTTTAAAGTCGCTTGGAATACTTGGAAACGCAGTTAAGGAGATGGGGCAGTGGGGTGTGGGGTGTGGGGTGTGGGGTGTGGGGTGTAGGGTGTGGGGAAGTGGGGAAGTGGGGAGATAGGAGAATTTCAACTAATACCCCAAAACCCTCAAACCCCAACTCCCTAAAACCCCAACTCTCAACTCCTAACCCCACCAACAAACTTTTTCAGCAAACCCTAAATAGGGTTTGCTGAATAATGGTAAAAACCTTACAGGAAAGGGCTTTTAGCTTGATTGAGAGCTTCCCAAATGCACTTAAATCTGCTAGAATCTCTTAAAACCCTTGCATCACCCTTGCATCACCCTTGCATCTTCTC
>NZ_JAPZSS010000128.1:0-2337 GCF_027532015.1 Microcystis sp. LE19-131.1A
CCATCGAATAGGTAAAGGTTCTGTGCATTTGGCTAAATAGATTTGTTTGTCTTTAAATTTAAAAGCAGACTTAGTAAATTCGGCACTTCCTCCTTGATGTTTTTTCTTAAAGTTAGGATACTTAGTACGACCAGCAAAGAAGTTAGTGAAAGCTGTTTGTAAATGTCTTAACCCTTGTTGTAAAGGTACACAGCTTACTTCATTGAGAAAGTTTAATTCTTCTTGTTTTTTCCAATCGGTTAGCATTGAAGAAGTTTGAACATATCCTACTCTTTCTTGTCTTTCGTACCATGCTTGTGTTCGTTCGTGGAGAGCTTTATTGTAAACTAATCTTACACAGCCCAAAGTGCGCCGCAATAGCGACTCTTGTGTTGGTGTGGGGTAAAATCGAAACGAGTAGGCTTTTTCCATGTCTCACATTCTAGCATATATTTTGTAAATGTGCTAATATTTAACAGTAAAGCCGTCGTAGAACGACGGGGTTTCAGACCCAAAATTTTCGATGATTCATCAACCCCCGGCGGGGACAAGGGATTTATTACCCCTAGAAGTTACCCAAAAAGGCTGGATTAATGATCGCCTTCAGTCTGTCTTTCAGCGTTGGGGCTATCAAAGGATCGTCACCTCCACCATTGAATGGCTCGATACCCTCACCGCAGGCGGTACGATCGATCCCAGCACCGTGATCCAACTCCACGGGGATAGTCAAGGACTATCGGGATTACGCCCTGAATTAACCGCTTCCATTGCGCGTAGTGCCGTCACCCGCATGAGTGGGGAGTCCTATCCCCAACGTCTCTGTTATCGGGCCAACGTTTTTCGTCGCCCTAGCGCCGGTTATCACGGTCGTCAAGTGGAATTCTATCAAGCAGGGGTAGAACTGCTCTTTTCTGGCGGTTTACTAGCTGATGCCGAGATTTTACTGCTCCTGGCCGACTGTTTCGATAGTTTGGCCGTCCCTAACTGGCAGATTATTTTAGGAGAAGCGGGTTTGACTCGTTCCCTACTTTCCCCTTTTCCCGGTCCCTTACGCGAACAGGTGAAACGCTGTTTAGCCCTCCTGGACTACGTTAGCCTCGAAAATCTTCCCTATCCCAACGAAATCCTCCGGCAGCAAGCCCGACAATTATTTCATCTGCGCGGTAATCCTGAGGATGTCCTCGCACAAGTGGCCCTATTAGCCCAGGAAGAATCAGCCCAAAAAGCCGTTAATAACCTTAAATCCCTAGTAGAGCTGCTTAATGCCGATCGCTCTAGTCCTTTCCCCCTAATTCTCGATTTAAGTCTGATTCAAACCTTTGATTACTACACCGGCATCGTTTTTAAAGCCGTTAGTGATCACCAGCAAAATCTCAGTATTTTAGGCCAAGGCGGACGCTATGATCAATTATTGGGCGTTTTTCATCCCCAGGGCCAATCGGCTCCGGGTATCGGTTTTTCCCTAAATATCGAAGAACTGCACGAAAGTCTATTATCAGGGCAGACTTTACCCACCCAAGCTCCCCCCCTCGACTGGTTGCTTATCCCTTTGGGTAATAACGCCCAGATAGCGACTTTTAGTAAAGCTCGCTCCCTTCGCACCAGTGATCCGAATCTGAGGGTGGCGATCGATTTAGGTGGTCGCAGCGAGGCACAAATTCGCACCTATGCCCGCGATCGAATGATTAAAAATCTCGCCTGGGTGCAAGAAGATGGTTCCGTGAGCGAAGAATCTCTCTAAAAGGGGGCAAAAGTGGCGAAAATCCTGTCTTTTATCCGCTGCTATAGGACTCTATCTAGGGTTTGCGGCAAAAAGTACGGGCGAAGCATTCGGGCAATAACCTATCGGTGAAACCGTAGATTTTTTATCCGAATGCTTCGCCCCTACAGGACAAAGATGTAGATGTAGGTTGCTCTAATGGGAAGTTTTGTGACGACAAGTGGCATTGATGATATTTATGGGGAATAATAGATTTAGATGAGTGCCTAACTTTCCAATTGGTAGCGACTTGCCATGAACCCAACAACCGCCAATTATGATGAACCCTGGAAAGAAGCATTAACCGAGTATTTTGAAGCGTTTTTATACTTCTTCTTTCCCGAAGTTCACCAACTAATCAGTTATCAGTTATCAGTTATCAGTTATCAGTTATCAGTGACTAATTGGAAGCAAGTAACAATCCCTTTGCTATAATAGTCATGGCACACCTGAAAACGAAAGCGACTACTGGGAAGCTGCCACAACGGGAACAGTGGAAGTGGAGGTTAATCAGGGGATTATATGAAAAGGAGTTCGAGAGGGAACAGATAATTAAACTGTTTGAAATCATCGACAATATGATGACTTTATCCCCTGAA
>NZ_JAPZSS010000299.1:0-1658 GCF_027532015.1 Microcystis sp. LE19-131.1A
GTTGACCTTGGCTATTGCGACCGATGAGCAGAAAATCGCGATAATTGCTGACTAATACTTGACCGTATTTTTGCCAGTATTTTTGTACTTGCTCGCTGGCGGCGATTTTTTTGATATCTTCTCTGGTTCCCTTAATCTCGATCGCGCCTCTTTCGGGAAAAATCGCCGTAAAAGGTTCTAATTCTTGATTTTTGGGGAATTGATCGACGTTAAAAAGTCCCCCGTCTGGCAATCCCGCACCCTGATTTCTGAGGTTGATAATGCAGCGCACTCGCGGTTTTAGGGTTTTACCGATTTCGTTGAGGAGAGTTTCGAGAGTGCCGTAGTAGGAGGTTTCTTTTACCGCTGCTTGGGATGAGTGGATTTCGTGCAGGTTGCGAAAATAATTGACGAGGGGATTCATAAAAGTGGCAGGAACATCACCCAGTTAAGAATAATTACCCAGTTACGAACAGAGTGCTGAATATCTAATACATAGATCGCAAAGTTCTATAATAACTGCTTTGATTTAACCCATAGATTTTTTGAAAAGATTCATGAATGTAAAAACTATCTAATCCAGGAATCAGCTTAACCCATATATATCCTTTTTGGATTAACAAGTTATGCAGAAATTCACTTGGCCTCTCGATAGTCATACTATTAAAAATATACTTGTTAAAGGGGAAATCTGCGAGAATTCTAGTTTCAGCACCTTCTACATCTATCGACAGGTAATCGATCACACCAGGAGCTTCGTGTTCCTCTAAAATATTCGCTAAAGGTTTCGTTTTTAACCGTCTGACTTCTAGATTTTTAATATTTTCTTTTTTTCTGTTGTCGGTATCTTCATCGATAATTCCTCCATGAAGATCGTCGCAAATAAAATCAATTTCTTTCTCTCGGCCATCCACACAAACATTCAAGCAAATAGCACTTCTATTTCTTTTTAGCTGTTCAAAATATATCGGGTTCGCCTCAATGCAAATGCCCGACCATTGATAGCATTTTTCTAATAAATAAGTGTTATTAATTCTTATCCCGTCCGCAGAACCTATCTCGACAAAATAACCCTTCTCTTTGTGATCGAAGGCCTCATTAATGACCCAGTAGTCCTGTGCAGCTTGCGATAAACTTTTTCGACTGGTAAGTCGCTTCTCGCGTAAATTTTTATAGAAAGAACTCTGGTTTAAAGAATCGATAATATTTTGCGGCAATAACTTTTTAAAGCTATAGGCGGAATCCCCTAAAATCTTATTAATGTTTGGCATTTTGAGTTCTTACGGTTTTGCGTAAAGTATATCTAAAGTGTCTGGTAAATCCTACCAGGGATTTTTCAAAAAGTCAAGGAGTATTTTACTCGCAGATACGGCACAAAATGTTCCTGTGCTTGGGTATAGCTAGTATAGGTGGTAGGGATGGGCAGCATGGTCATTAATCAACTCCGCAGTCAAAAAATTAATCAATGGATAGATTTGAGGTTTTTAGCCAAAACTCGGCTTCTGACGGGGCTAAACTATAGGCTTCTAATTCTACCAGTTGACCTTGGCTATTGCGACCGATGAGCAGAAAATCGCGATAATTGCTGACTAATACTTGACCGTATTTTTGCCAGTATTTTTGTACTTGCTCGCTGGCGGCGATTTTTTTGATATCTTCTCTGGTTCCCTTAATCTCGA
>NZ_JAPZSS010000261.1:0-1324 GCF_027532015.1 Microcystis sp. LE19-131.1A
TTTTTATTTCTTGATAGGATAATTTAAGAATTTTACCTCCCGCTTTAGATGGTTTAAATAGCCTGCCGCTAATAGCTCCTGTCTCTTGCATTATAGATTAATTCATCAGTCCTTTATTTTGATTTTTTAATTTTAGTAACAGCTATTTTTTATGAGAACAACCTTCCCCAAAATCATTTTTCAAGATTTTTCACCTGATTAAGGGCATCTTGGTAATCAACCATCTTGTTCTGTTGCGCGTAAAGTTGTGCCGCTTGATTGTAGTCAGCGATCGCTCCTTGCTTGTCTCCTAAGTCAGACTTGGCCGACCCGCGCCAGAAGTAGGCATCAGCATAGTCGGGTTTGATTTTAATGGCTTGATTGTAGTCAGCGATCGCACCTTGCTTGTCTCCTAACTCATATTTGGCACTCCCGCGATTGTTGTAGGCATCAGCATAGTCGGGTTTGATATTAGTGGCTTGATTGTAGTCAGCGATCGCACCTTGTTATCAAGGTTCTGGTATCTCCAACTGACGAAAAATTCTCACAGCAGTAAACTCTACAATTTCTCTATGTCGAGGGATGGCTGTGCGCCGACCATTGAGTGGATTTTCCCAGATGGAATGTTCACTTCCTTCTCGTACCAATTGACAACCCTGTTGACTGAGATAACGCAACAAATCTCGACGCTTCATGAGGCTATCAAAGTCGGTACAATTTGGACATGGGTTGATGCAGAAAATATTAGATAAATTGGTTCTTCTAAATCCGCTTCTGGGTCTGTTAACAACTCATTAGGCAAGGGTAAGGATTCCCCCCTAGATATATTAACTTCTGCCATGTCCACCAGCGCACTGGCTAAGGAACGGCGTACTGCTGCTAGATCATTTCCCCAGGAAATCACGCCAGGGAAATCCAAGACTTCTCCATGGACTCCCTGTTCCAGAAATTTATACATTGCTTTGTAGGTAAGCATCCAATTTATACTCCTTTCTTTCACCGAATTTTTTGATTAATAGATTAAGAACTGAACAAATTGGGAAAAAGCCTATGTTTTCGTTCTAGAAATCTCCAAAACTAAGCTTGACAAATTGCCTGAAGTTGTTATATCTTACAGGTTACGAGTCTTTGCGCGAGAGAAGAAAAAACGAGAATCGACCAAAGACCCCCTGTTCCCTTCTCAGATCCACACGCTACGGCTAGTAACATCTCGGCGGGAAAGTGCGTTAGCTAATTCGTACCAACTCCATTTTCCTTTTCCTTTTTCAACTAATTGGAGAAGCACCAATTCAAGTTGGGTTAACTGTACGGTATCTTTCATGATTAATCCTCTATACTTGGGTGA